>NZ_JBFULB010000078.1:0-14514 GCF_056400545.1 Stenotrophomonas sp. P5_A8
GGCTGGCACCTGTTCGGGTACCCAGCCATCGCATTTACCCTGATGTTCATTGGCGTGGCGCTGGGCCTTGGCATCATCCTCAGTGCGTTGATCTTCGACCGTCGTGCGCGCTCCAAGGAAGAACGCGGGCATCGTTGAACCACGCGTCTCACGCATTCATCAGTCCAATGGAACACGGCTGAGCGCGGCGCTGCCGCGCGCGAACTTTCACGCGCGTTTTACACGCTGAAACACGATGCGCGGTAGCGCTGCGCATGTCGTTTTGAACAAACATTTCAGTCAGGTTCGTGCAGGCATGATCGGGTCATCGGTCTGTCATGCAAGTGTGGTTGGACAGCCGGTCGGATGGGAAATCACGTCGTCATGACGTCCATCACCACCTGTCTCCACTGCCGAAGCTGCCCATGATCTGGATCCTGCTGCTGTCCCTGTTGCTGCTCACCTGGTTGCTGCTCGCATCACGCAC
Source organism: Stenotrophomonas sp. P5_A8 (assembly GCF_056400545.1). NCBI lineage: Bacteria > Pseudomonadati > Pseudomonadota > Gammaproteobacteria > Lysobacterales > Lysobacteraceae > Stenotrophomonas > Stenotrophomonas sp. P5_A8. Next base: position 467 of record NZ_JBFULB010000078.1, read on the forward strand.
GTGGGTATGGTGGAAGGCCGGTCTGATGTCGCTGCTGCTGCTCACGCTCAGCGCTTGGTGGTTGATCAACAAGTTGTCCGGTGATGGGCTCAACGCCGCCACGCTGTACCACCTGGGCGCGGACATGGAAGGCGCCGGTGTCGCCGATTTCAAGGGCTACATCGCCGGGTTCATCGTCTTGGCACTGCTCTCGCTGTTGCCGCTGGCGGTGCCCCGTCTCCAGCGCTGGCACGGCAACACGCACGGCAAGGCCGTGTTCGGCGGGTTCATCGCGATGTGGCTGCTGGCGATCCTGGTCAGCCCGCTCTACAGCGACGGCCAGCGCCTCTACCTGCAGATGCGCCCGGTGGATTACACCGTCATCGCCCCCGAGTACCGCATTCCGCAGCAGGCGCTGACCAAGCCGCGCAACATCGTGTGGATCTACGGCGAGAGCCTGGAGCGCACGTATCTGGACGAGACCACCTTCCCCGACCTGATGCCCAACCTCAATCGCCTCGCCGGCCAGGCGCTGGACGTGCGCGGGCTGGTATCGGCCGAAGGCGGCGGCTGGACCATCGCCGGCCTGGTCTCATCGATGTGCGGCGTGCCGCTGACCACCGCCAAGGAAGATGAGAACAGCATGGGCCGCATGGGCAGCTTCCTGCCCGAAGCGGTCTGCCTGGGCGATTATCTCAAGCAGCAGGGCTATACCAATCATTACCTGGGGGGCGCCAACGGGCAGTTCGCCGGCAAGGGCCAGTTCCTGGCCACGCATGGCTTCGACACCGTCGACGACCTGGCGTGGTTCAAGAAGCAGAAGGTGGCACGTTCGCACTTCTCGCCGTGGGGCGTGCATGACGATGTGCTGCTGGACAAGGCCTACGATCGTTTCGTGCAGCTGTCCCGGCAGGGCCAGCCGTTCATGCTGACCACCCTGACCATGGACACCCACCACCCGGCCGGGCACCTGCCGGTGGCGTGCAAGCGCACCCGTTACCAGAGCGAGTACGGCAACATCGGCATGCTCAACGCGCTCAAGTGCACCGACGGTCTGATCGCCAAGCTGGTCGATCGCATCCAGGCCAGCCCGTACGGCGAGGACACGCTGATCGTGATCGCCTCCGATCACCTGGCCATGCCCAACGATCTCAGCCATATCCTGGCCAAGCAGAAGCGTGAAAACCTGCTGCTGTTCCTGGGCAAGGACATCGCCCCGCGCCAGCTGGCCGCCGCACCCGGTTCCACGCTGGATTCCGGCGCCACCCTGCTCAGCATGCTCCAGCCGGACATCAACGCCATCGGCTTTGGCCGCTCGCTGCTGGACCCCAAGCGCACCGACAGTGCCAGCGCGGCGGCGTTGCGCGACAACGGCAAGGACTATCCACGTTACCTGGCGTTCTCGCGCTCGCTGTGGCTGGGCGACAAGACCCGCCAGCTGCGCATCGACGAGGACAACCAGGTGGTGATCGGCCTGCAGCATGTGCAGCCACCGGTACTGCTGGAATACGACAAGCAGTTCGACCTGAAATCGGTGTACCTGGAGAACACCTCCAAGCAGTTCGACCAGGCCGATCCGACCAACACGCTGGCCTATGTYGATCGCTGCACCGCCTTCGAGGATGGCTCGGCCGATGGCGACTGGTGCGCGATGCTGGTCAACCGCGACAAGGGCATCAAGCTGTATCGCGATGACGCACTGCGCAGCGGCTTCGCCGTCGATGGCCCGCTGGAACCGTTCAACGGGCCACGTCCGAGCATCCGCCAGGCGCACATGATCACCCAGAAGGGCCGTCGCACCCGCGCCGGCCAGTACATGCTGCAGTTCGTGGCCAAGCAGTCGCCGGACCGTGGCTTCTGGATTGAAGCGGTGTCCTCGCAGCGCAAGGTGGTGGTGGCCCAGCAGTGGGTGCAGCCCGACGCGGAGGGCCGCATCAGCGTACCGTTCGGCCTGGATCACGAAGTGGACGACCTGGAAATCCGGGCGTGGTTGAACCACGCCGAGAAGCTGGCCGTGGACAACTTCGCGCTGGTCCCGTCGCGACGCGGCAACCGCGGCTGACGGTAGTGCCGGCCGCTGGCCGGCTCCCGACCCACCCCGCAYCAAGCGATTGCCGSCCAGCSGCCGGCACCACCAAGTTCCGCTTATGCGTCACCGCCTTCCGCTTACGCCTCAGGTTCCCGCGGGGCGGTGGGGTCGCGCACCAAATGGATATCGGTCGGCGAGGACAACGCGATCCCGCCAGCGGCGAATTTCTGCAGCATCGTGAAGTAAAGATCACTGCGCACGCCATACACCGCGCGCGGGCCGGACACGTAGGCGAAGCTGTTGATCGCGATCTGCCCGTTGGCGATCGAATCGATGAACACCGACGGGGCCGGGTCGGACAGCACCGCCACGTGCTCGGCATAGCTGTCCAGCAGGATCTGCCGCACGGCAGCCACGTCGGTACTCAGCGGCAGCGAGAACTGGATCTGGATGCGGCCCTGCGCATTGCCCATCGTCATGTTGCGGATGGTCTTGGTGATCAGTTCGGAGTTGGGCACGATCAGCGTCGACTTGTCCCCCACCTGGATCTCGGTGGAGCGCACGCTGATGCGTTTGATGTCGCCTTCCTGGTCACCCAGCTTGACCCAGTCGCCGATCTTCACCGGCCGCTCGGCCAGCAGGATCAGGCCGGAGACGAWGTTCTGGGTGATCGCCTGCAGACCGAAGCCGATACCCACCGACAACGCGCTGACCACCAGCGCCAGCTTCTCAAAGCCGATCCCCAGGGCGGTCAGGCCCCACAGCACGGCGGTGATGATGCCCAGGTAGCGGGTGACGGTGCTGATCGAATTGCGCGCGCCGGCGTCCAGTTCGGTCTTGGGCAGGTAGGTCTCGGTGAGCCAGTTCTGGAAGGCCTGCATCACCGCCCACACCACCAGGAACGCCAGCACCGCGTAGAGCACGCTGCTGGGCTTGAGCGTGGTGCTGCCGATGGTCAACCCGTTGGACAGCGAATCCAGCCCGCCATAGAACGCATTGAGGTTGCCGAACGGCGCAGCCAGCGCCAGCACCGCCAGCACGATCACGCCGATGCGCAGCACCGCCGACAGCAGCACGCCGGCCTGTTCGACGCGCGCCTCGGTCAGCCCGGTGGTGAGCACGATGCTCTGCCCGACCCGGCTGGTGGGCGACAGTGCCCAGGTGGCCAGGTCGTCGGCGAATTTCAGCAGCAGCGAGGCGGCCAGCAGCACCACCGCGCCCCAGACCAGTTGCTGGGCCACGAACAGCGCGAAATTGAGATAGCCCAGCAGGGTGGCAATGACCGCTGCGGCCACCACCACATGCCCGGCCAGCCGCGCGATCACGATCCAGCCGCTGCGACGCGGCGGCGCCTTCGGTTTGGCGCCCGACTCGGCCTGCGCATCCAGCTTGGCCTGGGCTTCGTCGGTCTGGCGCCGATGCAGGCGCGCCAGCGACACCAGGATGGCGATGATCAACGCCATGTAGGTGATCGCGATCAGCCCGTCCACCGCCACCGTAGTGATGGCACTGGTGCGCGAGGCGCGGTTGATCTCCACCAGCAGGATACTCAGCCAGGTCAGGCCGGCCGCGCCCCAGGCGTACTTGCGCAGGCGCCACGCCGCCGTGTCATCCAGGGTGAGCAGGCGCCACGAGGGCCGACTGGGCACCAGCAGGCACGCGCTGAGCGCGGCGATGAACGCCGCCACGAAGGTGGCCACCTGGAAATGCTGCGCCAACTGCTCCAGCCGCGGCGGGATCGCCCCGATGGATTCCAGCGCGGCCACCAGCACCACGGCCGCGAAACCGGGTAGCAGTGTCCCGACCGCCAGCAGCCATACCGCCAGCCCGGACCGACGCAGGCGACCGTCCGGCGCGCGCTCGGACGCGGCATAACGGCGCCCGGCCGCGCGCAGCCACAAGCGCAACGGGAAGAACATCAACAGCGCCACCCCCAGCCCGGTCAGCGGCGCCGCCCAGCCATGCTCGGCGATCGCCTTGCGCGCGGTGCTTTCCCCCTGCCGGTACAGCGACACCAGCCGCCCATAGTCGGCCGGCACATGGGTGGCGAACTGTTTCCACAAGGACGGCGACAGCGGCGAATTGACCTTGCGCGCCAGTTCTTCGCTGAACTGGCTGACGCGCATCTTCTCGATATCCGTGCCCAGCTGCCTGGCATCGCCAGCCAGCAGCTTGGCCCGCGCGATCGCCGAGGCGATGTCGCTGCGCTGCTGGTTCAGGGCCTTGCGCTGCAACGCGATGTCGCGTGCTTCGACGGTGCCTTCGGGCACAACCCCAAGCTGGGCAACGCGCGCGTCCATCTGGTCCAGCTGCGGCTGCAGCGCATTGCGCGCGGCATCGGCGTCGCGCTGCACGGCCAGCGCGCGGTCGGACAGGGTCTTGAGCGTGTCGCGGGTATCGGCATCGTCCAGCGAAGCCTGGATCTGCTTGAGGTCCTTGTCGGCCTGGGCCAGCTGGGCGATGGGATCGGCATCGGTGGCCTCATCGGCCTGGGCCATGGCCAGCGGCGCCATGCCCAGCCAGGCACACAACATCAGCAAGGCCAGTGGCCGCCGCAACGATCGGAAAAGACGGGAAGACAAGCCGGTGCACCGCAAGGTTCGCGCGGACCACCGCGCCTGCGCGAACTATAAACCGCGCCCTGTTCACAGCGGGTAGAGGCCCCGCCGGGCCGCCGCCGTCAGTACTTCAGGCGCAGCTCTTCGACCTGTGGCTGCAGCTGGGTGTACCAGTCCTGGAACTCCTCTTCGCTGATTTCCTCCGGTGCATACACCGCCACCGGGTCCCATGCGTGGTCGGTGGGCAACGGCTGGCGCGGGCCGGCGCGCAGCGAGTAGGTCACGCCTTCATGGTCRACCACGTCGTCGACCGCTTCCCAGTGCCCGCGCGAAAAACTGCTGTCGCTCTTGAGCAGGATCACCTGATACATCCACACCTCCCATGCATGGAAAACCGGCGTTGTGCCGACCCACACCATAGCGCCGTCGCCCGTAGCAATGCATGACGCAACGGCAACGCAGCGTTCTCCACGGCGCATTCGCCCGGGCTTCACCCGGCCGTGGCAGCGGACCCGGCATCGTGGCGGCGACCTTCACAAGCTGCCTTCGATGAACACTCACGCCGACCTCAAGACCGTCCCTGACCTCAAGCTGCCGCGCTACCTCGGCACCTGGTACGAAATCGCCCGCCTGCCGATGAAGCATGAGCCGGAGGACTGCACCGATGTGTCGGCGCATTACAGCCTGAAGGAAAACGGTCACGTCGCCGTACTCAACCGTTGCCGGCTCGGCGACGAGATCGAGGAAGCCGAGGGCGAGGCCTGCCCGGTCGACAACGACAGCGCGCGGCTGGAAGTGAGCTTCCTGCCCAAGGGCCTGCGCTGGATCCCCTTCACCAAGGGCGACTACTGGGTCATCCAGGTCGCGCCCGATTACAGCGTGGCGCTGGTCGGCAGCCCGGACCGCAAGTTCCTGTGGTTGCTTGCGCGTACGCCTACGCTGGATACCACCACCCAGGAACATTACCTGGCCCAGGCGCGCCAGCAGGGTTTCGACCTCGCCCCGCTGATCCACACCCCGCACACCGGCCGACCGACGGCCTGAGCGCATGGATCTCAAGAGCGGCTATCCCTTCTGGGCGGTCCGTAACGGGCTGATGCACGCCTTCCCGCCGCTGGAACAGGACCTGAGGTGTGAGGTCCTGGTGGTGGGTGGCGGCATCAGCGGTGCGCTGATCGCCGATGAGCTGTGCGCGAACGGCCACGACGTGGCCGTGATCGAGCAGCGCGACGTCGGCTGGGGCAGCACTGCGGCCAGTACCGCACTGCTGCAGTACGAGATCGACACCCACATGGTCGACCTTGCCGAGCAGTACGGCGAGAAGGCGGCGGTGCTGGCCTACCAGGCCTGCGCCGATGCGATCCCGGCACTGCGCGAGGTGGCCGGTGCGTTCACCGGTGTCGACTGCCATCGCATGCAGAGCCTTTACTACGCCAGCAAGCGGCGCCACCACGCGGTGCTGCACGAGGAATACCTGCTGCGCAAAAAGCATGGCTTCGGGGTGCGCTGGCTGGAAAAGGACGCGGTGGGGCATGAGTTCGGTATCAACGCGCCCGGCGCCATCCTCAGTGCGTTGGCCGCGCGCGTGGACCCGTACCGGCTCGCCTACCGGCTGTTGATGCGGCTGCAGAAGCGCGGCTGCGGGGTGTACGACCGTACCGTGCTGGAGACGCTCACTCCCACCAGCCGCGGGGTCACCGCGCGCACCGCCGACGGCATGCAGATCCACTGCAGGCACGTGGTGATGGCCGCCGGTTACGCCAGCCAGCATTGGCTCAAGCCATCGGTGGCGCGCAACCGCAGCAGCTACGCCTTCATCACCGACCCGATCGACCCGGCGCTGCTCGGGCCGCTGGCCCAGACCATGGTCTGGGAGTCGGCACGGCCCTACCTGTATATGCGTACTACCGGCGACCATCGGCTGCTGATCGGCGGGGAAGACGATGCCATCGACATCCCGGCCCGGCGCGATCGGCGTGTCCAGTCCAAGACCGGCACCCTGCTCAAGCAGGTGGCCAAGCTGTTCCCGCACMTGCCGCTGCAACCGGCGTTCTCCTGGGGCGGCACCTTCGCCGAGACCAAGGACGGGCTGCCGTTCTTCGGCGCGCACCCACAGTGGGGGCCGCGGGTCCTGTTCGCCATGGCTTACGGCGGCAACGGCATCACCTACTCGATGATCGGCGCCGGCCTGCTCCGCGCCCGGATCGAGCGCCGTCGGCACCCGCTGGCCGCGCTGTTCGGGTTCGGACGGCTGGAGTAAAGTTCCCGGGCAGCCGGTGCCATGACAGGCATCGTTCAAGCAGCCGGTGCTAGCGTCAGCGCTGTCGGCGGCCTGCCTGCTGCCCGCCCGTTCCGGAGCCCCACCATGATCCGCTCGCTATCGCTGCTGCTGTGCCTGCTTGCCCCCGGCGTCGTCCTGGCCCAGTCCGCGGCAGGAGCGACCGGCCCGCAGTCGGCCACCGACCTCAACCTGGCCGTGCCCTCCGCGCCGATGCAGTACCTGGGCGACGGCTCGCTGCGCGGCGACCCGCCCGGCACGTTCTACGGCGACAAGAGCGGCCGCCGCCTGAGCGATCCCGGCGCCGGCAATGGCATCGCCAACGTCACCGATGACAAGCTGCGGGTCAACGGCAGCGTCACCACCGGCATCGGCTATTCCAAGGAGGGCGGCAACTCGCACTACAACGCGGCCGAGTTGAACCTCAACAAGAACTACACCACCGATGAGGGCAAGACCCACAACATGAACCTCAACATCCGGGTCAGCGAAGGCAAGGGTCCCGGGTTTTATGGTCCCTACGGTGGATATGGCGGCTATGGCTACGGCCCGGGCCCGGGCTACTGGGATTACCCGCCGCGCGGCGGCTGGTAAGCGCCCGCGTCACGGGCATGCCGAAACGGCCGGGCAACCGGCCGTTTGCATATCCGCCACCGGCATGACGGGGACTCAGTCCCACCAGCCGTCGCGCTTGCTCGACAGCACCCGGCCGTCATGGCCGCTCATGCGCACGTCCACGCGCTGGTTGCGTGCGTTGCGGGCTTCCAGCTTCCAGGTGGCGCCATCGCGTTCGAACGACTCGATCCGGGTGAAACCGGCCTTGCCGGCAAGGTCCAGGATCTGCCCGGCGTCGAGCAGCGCGCGGCTGCCGCGCGGGTCGAAGATCTCGCCGGTGGCCGGGTCCACGATCACTTCTTCAAAGGTGCCATCGGCTCGGGTCACGTCCGCTTCCCACAGGCCGTCATCGCGCTCCAGTTCGTGCACCCGGGTGTAGCCGGCCGCACGCAGCTTGGCCTGCACATCGGCAGCGGTAAGTTCGGCGGCCATGGCCGGGGTGGACACCAGCGCGGTGGCCAGGGCGGCGGCGAGGATCAGCTTGTTCATCGGGGGACTCCAGAAGGACGCCGGTCGATTCCGGCACCGCCAGTCTGGCAAGCCCGCTTAAGCGGACCATGAGCCCGGCTGTTAGACAATGTTTAGACACGCCGCGTATACCGTTGCCATGACCTTGGCCACCTCCCTCTTGTTTCCCGTGCTGCTGGCGCTCGCCCCGCAGGACCCCGTGCGCGTCCTCGACGGTGGCAGCCACCAGCAGGACGCCGTGCGCCAGGCGGTCCGCCAGGGCCGGCTGGTGCCGTTGCAGCAGGTGGTGGCCGACGCGCTGCGCCGCTACCCGGGCAAGCTGGTGGAGGTGGAGCTGGACGACGGCAAGTACGAGATCGAGATCCTGGGCGCCAACGGCGTGGTGATGGAGCTGGATTACGATGCAGCCACCGGCCGCCTGCTGAAGATGGAAGAAGACTGATGCGGATCCTGCTTGCCGAAGACGATGCGCTGCTCGCCAGCCGCCTGCAGACCCTGCTGGAAGAGGCCGGCTATGTGGTGCTGCACTGCGCCGAAGGCCGCGCCGCCGAGGAACTGGGCCAGATCGAAGACGTCGCTGCGGCGGTGGTGGATCTGGGCCTGCCCGGGCTGGACGGGCTCAGCATCATCGAGCGCTGGCGCCAGGCCGGGCGCGGCTTTCCGGTGCTGGTGCTGACCGCCCGCGCACGCTGGCACGACAAGCTCGCCGGTTTCGATGCCGGCGCCGACGATTACCTCACCAAGCCCTTCCAGCCCGAAGAACTGCTGCTGCGCCTGCGCGCGTTGATCCGGCGCAGCGCCGGCCATGCCAGCCCCCGCCTTCAGTGCGGGCCGCTGCTGCTGGACGTCAACGCCGGCCGCCTGGAACTGGATGGCGAATTGCTGCACCTGAGCCCGCAGGAGTACCGCATCCTCAGCTACTTCATGCACCACCCGGACATCGTGATCAGCCGCTCGCGCCTGGGCGAACATGTCTACGAGGCCGGTTTCGATCCGGACTCCAACACGCTGGACGTGCTGATCGGCCGGATCCGCCGCAAGCTCGGCAGCGACCTCATCCACACCCATCGCGGGCAGGGCTTCCGCCTGTCGGCGCAGCCATGAACACCGGCTCGCTGCGCACCCGCCTGCTGCTCGCCGGTGGCGTCGGGCTGGTGCTGGTCTCGGCACTGGCGACCTGGTGGCTGGGGGCGATGTACGAGCGCTCCGCACGTGCAGCGATGGACCAGCGTCTGGGCAATGAATTGATCGCGGTGCTGGCGCTGGCCGAAAGCGATGCGCAGGGCCGCCTGCAGCTGCGCCGGGAACTGTTCGACGAGCGCTACCAGCGCGTGTTCTCCGGCACGTACTGGCAAGTGCAGGACACCCGCGGGCAGGCGCTGGGGCAATCGCGTTCGTTGTGGGATGAGACCTTGCCCGCCCCGGCGTCACTGCGCACCGGACCCGCCCAAGCCTTCGACACCACCGGCCCGCTGCATATGCCGCTGCGTGCGCTGGCCCAGCAGGTGACGCTGCCGCGCGTGCCTGCGCCGTTGCGGGTCGTAGTGGCCACCGACCGCAGCGACCTGGACGCGCAGGTCAGCGCGTTCCGCCAGCGCACCGCGCTCGGGTTGGCGGTGCTCATCGCATTGTGGTTCGCCGTGCTGGCCACCCAGGTGCATTACGGCCTGCGCCCGCTGGCCGAGCTGGGCCGCATCGCCGGCCAGGTCCGCAATGGCCAGGACGTGCGCTTCCCGCAGCGCGGCCTGGTCAAGGAAGTCGCGCCGCTGGCCGCGCAGCTCAACGACCTGCTCGACCATCACCAGCGCATGGTGGTGCGCGCGCGCCGCAGCGCCGAAGACCTGGCCCATGCGCTGAAGACACCGCTGACCGTGCTGGTGACCGAGGCCGAAGGCGATGGCAGCGACTGGCGCCAGACCCTGCGCAGCGAAACCGCGCGCATGCAGCTCAGCATCGACCGCTACCTCGCCGCCGGCATCGGTGCCGACAGCCAACAGCGCACTGTGGTGGCGCCGGTGATCGACGCGCTGTGCACGCTGATGCAGCGCGTGCACAACGAGCGTGGCCTGGTGTTCGACCAGGACCCGGACGCGCATGGCCTGTTTGCCGGCGCCCGCGAAGACCTGGAGGAGATGCTGGGCAACCTGCTCGACAATGCCGGCAAGTGGGCCGCGCACCGCGTGGCGATCCGCCTGCGGCACATCGACAGCACGCTGCGGATCGAGGTGATGGACGATGGCCCGGGGCTGCCCGAGGCGGACCTGCAGCGCGTGCTGGAACGCGGCGTGCGGCTGGACCAGCGCGCGGCCGGCAGTGGTCTGGGGTTGGCGATCGTGGCCGATATCGCCGAGAGCTACGGCGGCACGTTGGTGCTGGCCAATGCCGGTCCGGGTTTGAGGGCGACGTTGACGTTGCCGGCGGGATGACAAACGCCCGGTAGAGCCGACCGTTGGTCGGCTGGCACGCGCAGCGTGTGTGGTTTTTCGCCAACGGCAGCCGACCAACGGTCGGCTTTACGGGGAGCCAACGGCAGCCGACCAACGGTCGGCTCTACCGGGCGTGGTGCATCCACCAGCAATCGATCGCATCCAGCACGATGTGGACCATCAGCCCGATACCGAACAACCGTGTCTTCTTCGGCACGCACAGTCCCGCATACACGGCGATCGCCGGCGCGGTATGCAGCGGGTGGAACCCGATGCTGCAGCGGTTGGGGACATAGATCGGGTCGGCCAGCAGATGGTCCAGATCGATGATCCAGCCCAGCAGCAGCAACCCCCACGCCGACAGGAACCGCTTGCGCCAGAACAGCCATGCCAGCAGCGCCGGCACGGCCGCATGCAACACGAGATGGAAAATGGCCCGCGCGCTCATGCCAACGGCCAACGCCGAGGCACAACCGCCCGGTAGTACCGAGCCATGCTCGGCACCGCACTGCACGCCACGCCCAACAAGACGTCGGGCCGCAAGGGATACCCTCCCTTCAAGCGGGCGCCCTCCGCAACACGGCAGGCAGCGTCGGCAACGGCACCCGCCGTCGCCGACGTCACCTGCCCGCCCCTCACGCCAGCGGCTCGTCGGACAGGTAGGTGTACCCGGTCAACCCCGCTTCCAGCGCCTCGGACAACTCCTGCGCACGCGCCGGCGACAGATCGGCTGCCGCCACGCGCTCGGCGTAGCTGGCACGCAGATCGGCCAGGCTGTAACCCACGTAGTCGAGCATCACATCGGTGGTGTCACCGCGACGCTGCTGGGTGATGGCATAACCATCGTCACCGGCCAGCACTTCCACCGCATCGGTATCGCCGAACAGGTTGTGGATGTCGCCCAGGATCTCCTGATAGGCACCCACCATGAAGAAACCGATGCGGTAGCTCTCGCCGTGGTTGAGCGCATGCAGCGGCAGCGAGCTGTCCAGGCTTTCGTTTTCGACATAGGTCTTGACCATGCCGTCCGAATCGCAGGTCATGTCGGCGATGATGCCGCGACGCTCCGGCTGCTCGTTCAGCCGCTCGATCGGCACGATCGGGAACACCTGGTCGATCGCCCAGGCATCGGGGATCGATTCGAACACGCTGAAGTTGACGAAGTACTTGTCCACCAGCCGCTCGTTCAATTCATCCAGCGCCGGGCGATGGCTCTTCTCGTCGTAGCTCAGGCGCGCACGCACGGCATGGGCGATGGCGTAGAACAGGTCATCGATGCGCGCACGCTGCGGCAGGTCGATCTGGCCCAGCGCGTAGCTGGACAGGCCTTCGGCATGGAAATGCTGCGCTTCCTGGAACAGCTCCACCGCCGGGCGCTCGTCCAGCTCGGCATGGATCTCGCGCAGGTGGCGGATCGCCGCCGGCTCGTCGTCATGCTGGTCGGGCACGCGGCCTTCCTGCGCCTGCTCCACCTCGGACACGTTGGCGATCAGCACCGCGTGGTGGGCGGTCATCGCGCGGCCGCACTCGGTAACGATGCGCGGCGGGGTCAGGCCGTGTTCTTCGCAGGCGTTGGCCAGCGGCTGCACGATGTTGCTGGCGTAGGAGGCCAACCCGTAGTTGATCGAGCAGAAACTGCGCGAACGGGTGCCTTCGTAATCCACGCCCAGGCCACCGCCCACGTCGACGTGGGTGATCTTCGCGCCCAGCTGGGACAGCTCCACGAAGTAACGCGTGGCCTCGCGCATGCCGTTGGCGATGTCGCGTACGTTGGAGATCTGCGAGCCCATGTGGAAATGCAGCAGGCTCAGGCAGTCGGCGTACTCGGTGTCGCGCAGCGACTTCCACAGGTCCAGCAGCTGGCGCGGGGACAGGCCGAACTTGGCCTTGTCGCCGCCGCTGTTCTGCCACTTGCCCGCGCCCAGCGAGGCCAGGCGCATGCGCACGCCCAGGCCGGGCTTGACGTCCAGCGCCTTGGATTCTTCCAGCACCAGCTTCAGCTCGGAGGGCTTCTCGATGACGATGAAGGTCTGCAGGCCCAGCTTGCGGCCGATCAGGGCCAGGCGGATGTACTCGCGGTCCTTGTAACCATTGCAGACGATCAGCCCGCCCGGGCGCGACAGCGCAAGCACCGCCATCAGTTCGGGCTTGCTGCCCGCTTCCAGGCCGAAGCCTTCGCCGTGGTGGCTGGCCAGGGTGCCGGCCACGCCGCGATGCTGGTTGACCTTGATCGGATACACGGCGGTGTAGCCGCCCGGATAGTCCCAGTCGGTCTGCGCCTGCGCGAACGCGGCCTGCAGCTTGCCCAGGCGCTGGCCCAGGATGTCCGGGAAGCGCACCAGCAGCGGCAGCTTGGCGCCGGCCGCGCGGGCGGCGTCGACGATCTTGGGCAAGGACACCACCGGGCCGTCCTGGCCAGTCGGTCTCACCACCATGTGTCCTGCCTGATCCACGTCGAAGTAGCCATCCGCCCAATGCGGAATCGAGTAGGTCTTGCGGGCTTGGTCGAGGGACCAATCGGTCATTTCAGTGGGCCTGGTTGGTAAAAAAGGGGGTGCATGATAACGCCTATGTGGCGACAGCTCCGTTATCATGCGCGCCCGCGCCCGTGCTCAGGCTTGAAACCTGAACGGGCCAACCCGTCCGGACGTGGCTTGCGCCACGCGGCACCGCCGCCAGCCCGGCTCCAACACCCTCCGAACAGGATTGCTATTCCATGACTGACAACAACAAGTGGTACATCGAGCATTTCGAGCGCACCGGCTCGGCCATCGGCTACCGCCTGAAGGGCAAGCTCGATGAAGTGCAGTCGCCGTTCCAGAAGATCGAGATCTTCGCGACCACCGATTGGGGCAACCTGATGACCATCGATGGCGCCATCATGCTGACCAGCAAGGACAACTTCTTCTATCACGAGATGATCAGCCACCCGGTGCTGTTCACCCACGCCGCGCCCAAGCGCGTGGTGATCATCGGTGGCGGCGACTGCGGCACCCTGCGCGAAGTGCTCAAGCACACCGGCGTGGAGAGCGTCACCCAGTGCGACATCGACGAGCAGGTCACCGTGATGGCCCGCAAGCACTTCCCGGAACTGTGCGAGTCCAACGACGACCCGCGCGCCGAGCTGATGTTCGACGACGGCGTGGCCTACATGGCCAACTGCCCGGCCGGCAGCGTGGACGTGGTGATCGTGGACTCCACCGACCCGGTCGGCCCCGGCGAAGGCCTGTTCAACAAGGCGTTCTACGAGAGCTGCTTCAAGGCGCTCAAGGACGACGGCATCCTGGTGCAGCAGTCCGAATCACCGCTGATGCAGCTGGACCTCATCAACGAAATGCGCACCGAGATGGGCAAGGCCGGCTTCGGTGCGTTCAAGACCCTGCCGTTCCCGCAGCCGTGCTACCCGACCGGCTGGTGGAGCGTGACCCTGGCCCGCAAGGGCGAGAGCAGCTTCGACTTCCGCCAGGCCGATTCGGCCGCCAAGTCGTTCGATACCCTGTACTACACCGCCGCACTGCACACCGGCGTGCTGGTGACTCCGCCGTTCGTGGCTTCAGCCCTGAAGGGCTGATCGGTCGATAGGGGAGGGGTAGAGCCGAGCCATGCTCGGCTGCCTCAAGCTCGGCAAGCCTGGGCCCGATGCATCGCGAGCGCCGCAGCCGAGCATGGCTCGGCGCTACCTTGCAGCCAAGAAA
>NZ_JBFULB010000079.1:0-14432 GCF_056400545.1 Stenotrophomonas sp. P5_A8
CCCATGCCCTTTCCGGCGAATGTCCCCCGGTGTCGGCCTKCGGCCGCCCCCTCCTCCTTTATTTCGCCTCCAAGGGCATGGGGCCCAGYGCCCGACCCACCGACCAGCGTCAAAACGCYTGGCTTCTAYYTGMTYACCGCAAGCCGAGCCCCGTAGCGGCCGGTAGGCSCCTGGGCAAAATCAAGGAGGAGGCCGCCAGGCCGGGGGACATTTGCGCCAGGGGCCTACCGGTCGCTACGGGGCCCTCGAGCGCGCGGCAGCCCCCGGCGAAGCCGCCGTCCAAAAGAAAACGGCAGGGTTTCCCCTGCCGTTTTCGTTTTCAGCCTGCGCCGGCAGGCGGTGTACCGACCCACGGTCGGCACCCACCCCTATCGTTCGCGCCCTTACTTCAGCCCGCGGTTGACCAGCAGCGGTTCCACCGACGGATCCTTGCCGCGGAACTCGCGGTACAGATCGGCAAGTTCCACGCTGTTGCCGCGCGAGAGGATCTTGTCGCGGAACACCTGCCCGTTCTCCGGGGTCAGGCCGCCATGCTCCTTGAACCACTCGAAAGCATCATGGTCCAGCACCTCGGCCCAGAAGTAGGCGTAGTAACCGGCCGAATAGCCACCGCCCCAGATGTGGTCGAAGTAGGTGGTGCGGTAACGCGGCGGCACCTGCGGCAGGTCGACCTTGAACTTCTTCAGCGCCGCCGCTTCGAACGGGGCCACGTCCTGCAGCGGCGCGTCGGCCGGCTGGGTGTGCCAGGCCAGGTCGAGCAGCGCCGCCGACAGGTACTCGGTGGTCGCATAGCCCTGGTTGAAGGTGCGCGCCTTGAGGATCTTGTCGACCAGCGCCTGCGGCATCGGCTCACCGGTCTTGTAGTTCTTGGCGTAGTTGGCGAACACCTTCGGGTCCAGCGCCCAATGCTCGTTGAACTGCGAGGGGAACTCGACGAAGTCGCGCGAGGTGCTGGTGCCTGCGATGGACGGGTACTTCACCTTGGAGAACATGCCATGCAGCGCGTGGCCGAACTCATGGAACATCGTGGTCACATCATCGAAGCTGAGCAGCGCGGGCTGGCCGGCGGCGGGCTTGGTGAAGTTGCACACGTTGTAGACCACCGGCTTGGCACCGGTCAGGCCGTCCTGTTCGACGAACACGTCCATCCAGGCGCCACCGGACTTGCTGTCACGCTTGAAGTAGTCGGTGTAGAACAGCGCCAGCGACGTGCCGTCCTTGTCGAACACCTCGTAGACCTTCATGTCCGCGTGGTAGGTCGGGATATCGGTGCGCGGCTTGAAGGTGATGCCGTACAGCTGGGTGGCGGCGTAGAAGACGCCGTTCTGCAGCACGTTGTCCAGCTCGAAGTACGGCTTGATCTGCGACTCGTCCAGGTCGTACTGCGCCTTGCGCACCTGTTCGGCGTAGAAGTCCCAGTCGGACGCGGCCAGCTTGAAACCGCCCTTCTGGGCGTCGATCACTTTCTGCATTTCGCCGATCTCGCCACGCGCCTTGGCGGTGGCTGCCGGCACGGTGTCAGTCAGCAGCTTGAGCGCGGCGGCCGGGGTCTTGGCCATCTGGTCGGCCAGGCTGTAGGCGGCGTAGTTGTCGAAGCCGAGCAGCTTGGCCTTCTGCGCACGCAGCTGGGCCAGCCGCTGTACGGTCTGCCGGGTGTCGTTGGCATCGCCCTTCTCGGCGCGGGTTTCGGAGGCCTTGAGCACGGCGGCGCGCTGGTCGCGGTCGCTCAGCGAGGCCAGTACCGGCTGCTGGGTGGTGTTCTGCAGCGGCAGCACGTACTTGCCGTCCAGCTTGCGGTCCTTGGCATCGGCGGCGGCGGTGTTGATCGCATCCTCGTCCAGGCCGGCCAGCTTGGCCTTGTCATCGACCACCACCGCACCGGCGGCGGTGGCGGCCACCAGGCGGGTGTGGAACTGGGTGGCCAGCGTGGTTTCTTCCACGTTGAGCTTGCGCAGCGAGGCCTTGTCGGCATCGTTCAACTGCGCGCCGGCACGCACGAATTCCTGGTAGTCACGCTCGACCAGGCGCAGCTGCACCGGGTCCAGGCCCAGCGACTGGCGCTGGTCGTAGACGCTCTTGATGCGGGCGAACAGCTTCGGGTCGAGGTTGATCTCGTCCTGGTGGTCGGCCAGCTTCGGGGCGACTTCTTCCTGGATCTTCTGGCGCGCCTCGTTGGTATCGGCCTGGACCAGGCCGAAGAAGATGCGCGACACGCGGGTCAGGGTTTCGCCGCTGCGCTCCAGCGCTTCGACGGTGTTGTCGAAGGTGGCCGGTTCGGGGTTGTCGGCGATCTTGCGGACTTCGGCCAGGTGCTGCTTCATGCCTTCATTGAAGGCCGGCAGGTAGTCACTGTCCTTGATCTTGTCGAACGGCGGCGCCTGGAACGGCAGCGTGCTGGCGCTCAACAGGGGGTTGGTGGACGCATCGGCCGGCTGTTGCGCGGCGGGGGTCGGGGTATCGGTCACGGGGGTGGACTCCTTGCCGGAACAAGCCGCCAGCGCCAGGCTGATGGCAGCGGCCAAAACTACGGTACGCGACATGAAACGGGCTCCTTGGAATGGGATGCGGCTGCGGAAAACCGCAGCCGATCACCCTACTCCGATTGCCCGGAAGCGGCATGTGCCGGACGTGGCGCATGGCTGTGCGGCGCCCGCCGTGAACGGGGCCGGCGTCTCCCGGCCCGGTCCGGCCTCAGACGGTGCCGCGGTTCTTGCCCTGCCAGGGCCGGTAGTAGTCGCGGATGGCGGCCATGTCGGCGGCATCATCGCCGGTGGAATAAAACAGCGGGCCGATCCCGATGGTCTTTTCCGGGTAATGGAAGTAAGCCGCCAGCACCGGCACGTCGGCCATCCGCGCGATCTTCAGGAACCCGGCCTTCCAGTGCGTCACCGCCTTGCGGGTGCCTTCGGGGGTGATCGCATACCACATGCGTTCGGAGCCGCGGATCAGGCTGACCGCCTGTTCCACCGTGCCCTGCGGCGAGCTGCGGTCCAGCGGGATCACGCCCAGGGCGCGCAGCAGCGGCGACAGCGGCCACCAGAACAACGAGGCCTTGCCCAGCACCTTGACCTGCATGCCCAGCGCGATCTTGGCCGCCATGCCCCAGAACCCGTCCCAGTTGGAGGAGTGCGGGGCAATGATGAAGACCAGCTTGGGCACGTCCGGGAAGGTGCCCACCACTTTCCAGCCACCCAGGCGCAACGTGCAGCGCGCCAGCCAGCGGAGGAAGCGGTTGGGTTTGACCTGCGGCATGTTGGGCGGAACGGCCGGCAACAGCGGACTTCGGTTGTTCAAGCAATCACTCCCAATTGCGTGTGGTGCGGCCGCGCTTGATCTGCGCGCGGCCCTTTTTTTCATCCAGGCGGCGCAGCTTCGCCCCGTACGACGGCTTGGTGGCCACGCGCGGCTTGGGCACGCTGAGGCTGGCCTGGATGAACTCGGCCAGGCGCTCGCGCGCATCCTCGCGGTTGCGGTCCTGGGTGCGAAAACGCTGGGCATCGATGACCAGCACGCCCTCGCCGGTCATGCGTCGGTCGCGCCGGGCCAACAGGCGCGAGCGCAACGGTTCGGGCAGCGACGGCGAGCCGGCCACGTCGAAACGCAGTTCCACCGCGGTGGACACCTTGTTGACGTTCTGCCCGCCGGCGCCACTGGCGCGCACGAAACGCTCGACGATTTCCGCGTCGGGAATCGACAGATGTGCGCTGACGGTGACTGGTCCGGTACCCATGGGCGGCATTGTAAAGGCAGGACGCGTGCCGAGGGTGAGCCCAACATCCCCGATGACGCCGATAACGTCCGCAAAATGCAGCCTGATGACATCCCGGCGGGTATCCTCGGGACTCCATGCAACGCAGGATGCTCCGCACATGCTTTCGATCCGTCCGCTGACCCTTACCGGCCCGACCCGTCCCCGTCGTGGCCTGATCCGCCTGGGCCTGGTACTCGCCCTGGGCCTTGCCGCCGTGGCCCCGGCCATCGCCGCGCCGCCGTCCGATGCCGACATCAACCGGCTGCTGGCCGCCTCGCGCGCGCAGACCATGCTGGACAGCATGCTGCCGCAGATCGAGGCGATGCAGCGCCAGCAGTTCCAGCAGGTCGCCCAGCAGCGCCAGCTCGATGCGCAGCAGCAGGAACAGATGAAGCGCATGGAGGCACGCACCACCCAGACCATCCGCCAGGCGCTGTCCTGGCAGCAGCTGCGGCCGATGTACGTGGACCTCTACAAGAAGAGCTTCAGCAAGGAAGACGTGCTGGCGATGGCCGAGTTCTACGAGAGCTCGGCCGGACAGAGTCTGCTCGACAAGACCCCGGCGCTGATGCAGAACGTGATGGTGGCCATCCAGGAAAAGATGCAGCCGCTGTTCGTGGACCTGCAGAAGGACCTGGAGGAAATCATGAACGAGAAGCCGGCCCCGGCGAAGAAGTGACCCCGTAGAGCCGACCGTTGGTCGGCTGCACGATCCCGGGCACCGCATGTAAAGCATG
The DNA here is from genome assembly GCF_056400545.1 of Stenotrophomonas sp. P5_A8. NCBI lineage: Bacteria > Pseudomonadati > Pseudomonadota > Gammaproteobacteria > Lysobacterales > Lysobacteraceae > Stenotrophomonas > Stenotrophomonas sp. P5_A8. Next base: position 4,489 of record NZ_JBFULB010000079.1, read on the forward strand.
CCGACCGTTGGTCGGCTGCAGATATCCCGGGCACCGCATGTAAAGCATGCCGACCGTTGGTCGGCTGCACGATCCCGGGCACCACATGTAAAGCATGCCGACCGTTGGTCGGCTGCAGATGTCCCGGGCACCGCATGTAAGGCAGCCGACCAACGGTCGGCTCTACGCGGGTCAGGCCGCGTCCCAGCCGAACAGATCCATCGCCTTGCGGAACTCCCCCTCCGCCGGCGCGCTGACGTCCATCGCGGTGCCATCGGGGTGTGGGAACCGCAGGCGTTCGGCGTGCAGCAGCATGCGGTGGATGCCCTGCATGCGGAAACTGCGGTTGTGGCGGCCATCGCCATGGCTGGTGTCGCCGATCAGGTGGTGGGACAGGTGCTTGAGGTGGCGGCGGATCTGACGGAAGCGGCCGGTCTGCGGTTGGCAGCGCAGCAGCGCATAGCGCGAGGTCTCGAACTCGCCCACCGGCACGGCGATCTCGCCCACGGCCACCCGCTGGAAATGGGTGATGGCCTGCTTCTTCACCGGCTTGCCGGGGCCGCCATCGAGGTCATGGTCGACGGTGAAGATGTCTTCGGCCGGCCAGCCACGGCAGATCGCCAGGTAATCCTTGGTCACATCGCCGCCCATCAGCGCTTTGCCGAGCACGCTGGCGCTTTCGCGGTCGAAGGCCAGCAGCAGGCAGCCGCTGGTGGCGCGGTCGAGCCGGTGGACCAGGAAGATCGGCTTGCCGAGCTGGTCGCGCAGGCGGTCGGCAAGGAAGTCGTCTTCGCCACGGGCCAGCTTGCTGTCGTGGACCATCAGCCCGGCGGGCTTGTTGACCACGGCCAGGCGGTCGTCCAGGTGCAGCAACTGCAGGGGCGCCACTGCGGGCGCGAGGTCGGTTGCGGTGTCGGTATCGATGTCGTTCACCGACCGATTATCCCCGCCCACTGCAGGCAGCGCCAACAAAGGCGATTCAGGCGACGTCACGCACCGCGATCAGTTCGCCGTTGCCGATCGGCACCCGCACGCAATGGAACTGCGGATCGCGGCGTACCTGTGCCTCGAAGGCCGCCATCTGTTCGGCATGCGAGACGGCATTGTCGACCACCAGCAAGCCACCGGGACGCAGCACGCGACGCAGGTCCGGCCACCAGCCCAGGTACTGGCTGCGTTCGGAATCCAGGAACAGCAGGTCGATGCTGGCCTCGGCTGCGGCACCCAGCCACACACCCGCATCGATGTGGATAAGCTCGATCTGCGCGGCCAGGCCGCTGCGCGCGAAGGTGGCCGTCGCCAGGGCGATCTTGTCGGCGGCGTACTCCAGCGTGGTGACCTGCCCGCCGACAGCCGCAGCGGCCTCGGCCAGCCACAGCGTGGAATAGCCGTTGGAGGTGCCGATCTCCAGCACCCGCCGCGCGCCGGTGGCACGCACCAGCACACCCAGCAGCTCGCCGGTGTCCGGGGTGATGTTGAGCATGCGCTGGGCACGCTCGGTATGGCTGGCATCGTGGTCGGCGCCGAACCGGGCCAGTTCGTCCTTCAGTGCCTGCAGCGTCATCTCAGCGGCGCCACCACGCGCTGGCCAACGAGAACAGACCGGCCGCGCCACTCACCCAGCTCCACACCGGTGCATCACCGAAGTACCAGCCGCCCGGCTGCATGCCGTACAGCACCGCCGCGACGATCAGCAGGCCGACACCGGCGATCGCGGCGACCGCGCGCTTCTGCAGCTTCTGCAGGTTGGTGTTGAGCGCGACCAGGTCCTGCGAGCGCATCGACAGCTCGTGTCCGCCTTCCACCTGCTGCTTCAGCCAGGCGTGTACCAGGCGCGGCATGTCCGGGGTGTGGGTCATGATTTCCGGCAGCCGCTTGCGCAGCTCCTTCAGTACCCGGCGCGGGCTGTAACGCTCGCGCAGGATGCGTTCGAGCACCGGCCGGGCCACCGCCCAGATGTCCAGTTCCGGATCGAGCTGGCGGCCGACGCCTTCGATGTTGAGCAGGGTCTTCTGCAGCAGGATCAGCTGCGGCTGCAGGGTCAGTTCATAGCGCTGGGCCACGCGGAACAGCTTGATCAGCACCTCGGCCAGCGAAATCTGCGACAGCGGCCGGGTGAAGTAGGGTTCGCACACCGAACGCGCCGCCGCTTCCAGCTCGTCGATACGCACGTTGCCCGGCATCCAGCCCGCTTCAACGTGGAGCTCGGCCATGCGCCGGTAATCCTTGTTGAAGATCGCCATGAAGTTCTCGGCCAGGTAGTACTGATCCTCCTGCGAGAGCTGGCCCATGATGCCGAAGTCCAGCGCGATGAAGCGCGGGTTGTCGCGGCGCGCCGGATCGAGGTCGACCCAGATGTTGCCGGCGTGCGCATCGGCGTGGAAGAAGTTGTCGCGGAACACCTGCGTGTAGAACACCCGCACGCCCTTGGCCGCCAGCGCCTTGCGGTCGATGCCGGCCTTGTCCAGCGCGACGATATCATCCGACGGAATGCCCCACACCCGCTCCAGGGTCAGCGCGCGCTCGGCGGTGTGGCTCCAGATCACTTCCGGAACGTACAGGTCGTCCGAATCCATCCAGTTGCGGCGCAGCACGCTGGCGTTGGCGCCTTCGCGTTGCAGGTCAAGCTCGGCGGCCAGGGTGTTCTCGACCTCGGCCACCACTTCGCGCGGGCGGATCTTGTCGGCGCGCGGATGGGCGCGCTCGACCAGCGCAGCGGCCGAGGTGAGCAGCGCGATGTCGGCATCGATCTGCCGTTCGATATCCGGGCGCAGCACCTTGACCACCACCTGGCGGCCGTCGGCCAGCGTGGCCGCGTGGACCTGGGCGATCGAGGCCGAGGCCAGCGGCTGCAGGTCGAAGCTGGCGAACGCCTCGCTGACCGGGCGGCCGAGCGCCTGCTCGACGATGCGCTGGGCGGTCGCGCCGTCAAACGGCTTGACCCGGTCCTGCAGCAGGGTCAGCTCGTTGGCCACATCGGCCGGGATCAGGTCGCGGCGGGTGGACAGGATCTGCCCGAACTTGACGAAGATGGGGCCGAGGTCCTGCAGCGCCAGGCGCAGCCGGGCACCGCGCGACTGCGCGGCGATATCGGCCGAGGCGCGCGGCACGAACGGCTTGGCCAGGCGCAGCCAGCGCTCCAGCGGGGTGTCCTGCAGCAGATCATCCAGGCGGTAGCGCAGGATCACCCGGCCGATGCGGGTGGCGCGGAACATCGCCTTCATGCGCGCACCTGGCGCAGGCGCTGTACCCGGGCGGCGATGCGTTCCACATCGTCGCGCATCACATCCACGTCGTCGTGGAAGGCTTCCAGTTCTGCTCGCGGTACCACGTCGCGGGACTCCTCGGTGACATATTCGGCGGCGCTGTGCGCCAGGTCGGACGCGCCACGGCGCGCATGCTGCAGCGCCGAGCGCAGGCTGTTGGCGATCTGCACGCCCAGCACCTCGCCGAACACGCGCACGAACGGCTGCTGCCAGTCCGGATCGAAACGGCTGGCCAACTGCTGCAGGCGCCGGGCCAGCTCGGCATCGCCGGAGACCTTGACCCGCCCGGCCGGGGCGTCACCGCCGCGGCGCGCATTGGCCAGGAACGGCAGCTGCGCAAGCACGCCGCCCAGGGTGCTGCGCACGGCCAGGTCCGGCTCCTGCTGCGCATCCACCGGGCCCACGGTCAGGCGCTCACCGTCGACCCCGATACGCATCGCCAGCGAAGGGGATTCCAGGGTCAGCGCAATGTGCCGGCCATCCAGCGCACCCAGCGCGCTGCGCGTGTCCGGGTCCAGCGCCAGCGCGCGGTTGAGCGCCAGCTGCAGCGCATTGCCGGCCAGCGGTTTGAGGGAACTGAGGAAGGAACGGGCCATCGCTGCATTCTACTCGGCCCATGGCAGCGCCGGACCGCCGTACGTGCGCCGAGGCTGACGCGAGCATGAAGGCCGGTTCCACTGCAGGCCGCTGACCGGTTCATGCTATGGACCCACACACCAGGCGCAGGAGCGGCAACAGGCATGGGCAAGACCCGGGTAGGCATCATTTTCGGTGGCCGTTCGGCCGAACACGAAGTGTCACTGCAGTCGGCCAGGAACATCGTGGACGCATTGGACAAGACGCGCTTCGACGTGACCCTGATCGGGATCGACAAGCAGGGCCAGTGGCATGTCAGCGACCCGCAGGCCTTCCTGCTGCACGCCGATGACCCGGCGCGGATCGCCCTGAACCGCTCGGGCATTGCGGTGGCCGTGCGCCCCGGGGTGGCGCGCCAGCAGCTGGTGCCGACCGATCCGGCCACCGCACTGGAGCAGATCGATGTCGTGTTCCCCATCGTGCACGGCACGCTGGGCGAGGACGGCTCGCTGCAGGGCCTGCTGCGCATGGCCAACCTGCCGTTCGTGGGCTCCGGCGTACTCGGCTCGGCGGTGGCGATGGACAAGGACGTGGCCAAGCGCCTGCTGCGCGACGCCGGGCTGGCGGTGGCACCGTTCGCCTGCTTCAACCGGGCCAGCGCAGCCAACGCCGACTACGCCGCGCTGGTCGCGCAGCTGGGCTCGCCGCTGTTCGTCAAACCGGCCAACCAGGGCTCGTCGGTCGGGGTGAGCAAGGTGGACAGCGCGCGGGAATTTCATGAGGCTCTCGCGCTGGCGCTGTCCTATGACCACAAGGCGCTGGTGGAGACGGCCATCGACGGCCGCGAGATCGAGTGCGCGGTACTGGGCAACGACCGCCCCGAGGCCAGCGTGTGCGGCGAGGTGGTGCTGCACGACGCGTTCTACTCATATGACACCAAATACATCAGCGAGACCGGTGCGGACGTGGTGGTGCCGGCGGCCATCAGCGACGCCGACCAGCAGCGCATCGGCGACATCGCGGTGCGCGCCTATCAGGCGCTGGATTGCGCCGGTCTGGCGCGGGTGGATGTATTCCTGACCCCTGCTGGCGAGGTGGTCATCAACGAGATCAACACCCTGCCGGGCTTCACCCGAATCAGCATGTATCCCAAATTGTGGGCGGCCAGTGGGCTCGATTACACGGCCCTGATCAGCCGCCTTCTGGACCTGGCCCTGCAACGGCATGCGCAGGAGCAGGCGCTGCGCAGCTCGATCACCGCCTGATACGGCGACGGCCCGACGCGCTTTCGCACGCCGGGCCGTCACAAGGCAATGGCTGGGCAACCCGCGCCGGAGAGAGGGAGCGCGGGCTGCCCGGCGGACTAGCCTCGCTTGCGGAACATCGACACCACCGCCAGGATCAGGAAGACCACGAACAGGATCCAGGCGATGTTGCTGGCGGCACCGGCGATGCCGGAGAAGCCAAGCACCGCCGCGATGATGGCGATGACAAAAAAGATAACGGCGTAATGCAGCATGTCGATCCTCGCGTAATGCGTGCCGGATTGGCGTGCTGCAATCTTCACCAAACCGCGGTGTTCAGGAAGTGATGGCGTCCTGTGCGTGCGATGAAGACTTCAGCCTCGTGAGGCCTTCGTCAATGCTCACCTGCGGCACGTAGCCGAAGTCCCGACGCGCCGGCGCCATGCTGTACCAATGTGGGGTGCACAGCTGCTCGGCAAGGAAGCGGGTCATCGGCGGTTCGCCGCGCAGGCGCAACAGCGGCCACAGCCGCTCGGCCACCGCGCCGATGCGATAGGCGGTCTTGAAGCTGATCGACTTGTGCACCGCTGGCGCGCCGACCGCAGCCAGCAGCTTGTTGAGCAGTTCCTTCATCGGCAGCGGTTCGCCGTTGGAGATGAAGTACGCCTTGCCCGCGCACGCCGCGCCCGGGGCAAGGTGTTCGAAGGCAAGGAAGTGCGCCAGCGCAGCGTTGTCGATGTAGGTGGTATCGACCAGATTGCTGCCGTCCCCGACAAAGCGCAGCCGACCGGCGCGCGCACGCTCGGCCAGGCGCGGCACCAGCTGCTGGTCGCCCGGCCCCCAGATCAGCCGCGGGCGCAGTGCCACGGTGGCCAGGGTGGCATCGTTGGCGGCCAGCACGCGCTGCTCGGCAAGGGTCTTGGTGGCCGCATACGGCGCCTGGAAGTCTTCGCCGTAGGGCACTTCATCGGCGCCCAGGCCTTCCACCGGGTGGGTGGCGCGATGGGTCACGCTCGGCGTGGAGGTGTAGACCAGCTTGCCCACGCCATGCGCGCGGCAGGCAGCGATCACGTTGTCGGTGCCGACCACGTTGGCCTGGAAATAGCTGTCATAACTGCCCCACGCGCCGGCCTTGGCGCCGTTGTGGAACACGGCATCGACCCCGGCCACCGCGTGGCGCACCGCATCGGCATCGGCCAGGTCGCCGCGGATCTGGCCCACGCCCAGTGCGGCCAGCGGCGGATAGTCGCCGCGGTTGAAGCTGAGCACCTGATGGCCCCGCTGCACCAGCCCACGGCACAGCGCCTGCCCAAGGAAGCCACCCCCACCGGTCACCAGGATTCTCATGCGCGCGTGTCCACGTGGGTTGCGGCCCAGACAGCCAGCTTCTCGCGGCCGATCTTGGCGTTGTGGCGGATATCCACCGGGAAGCCGGGATGCATCAGGAACTGTTCGATGCGGGGGGTGTGCGGGTGTGCATCGGCCTCGCGACGCAGGCGTTCGCGCAGCGCAGGGGTATCGGCACCGCCGGGTTGCAGCTCCACGCACAGCACCGGGCGCTGGCGACCCGCCGCACCGACGCCGACCAGCGCGGTGCGGGCGATGCCGTCGAGCGCATTGAAGACCGGTTCGACCTGTTCGGTGTACATCGGCCCCTGCGCGGTTTCCAGGCGCTGGGTCTTGCGACCGCAGAACCACAGCCGACCCTGCGCATCGAAGTAGCCGACATCGCCCATGCGGTGCACTACGCGCGCGCTGCCATCGGCGAGCACTTCGCCGATCTTGGCCGCGGCAGTGGCCTGCGGGCGGTTGAAGTAGCTGTCGGTCGCGGTGGGACCGGCCACGGTGATTTCGCCGACCTCGCCCACGCCCACCTCACGCACCTGCGACCAGTCCGGCAGCGGCGCGTCGTCGATGGCGATGATGCGCACCAGGTTGGGCGCCACCACGCGCCCGACGCAGGTGCCGGCCCCGGCTTCGGTGGCCTGGCGGGTGCTTTCCAGCTCGCGGCCTTCGATCACCGCCACCGGCAGGCACTCGGTGGCGCCGTACGGCGTCCAGAACTCGGCGTCGGCCGGCAGCAGACGGCGGATCCGGGCGACCACGTCCGGCGGCACCGGCGCGCCGGCCGAGGTCACCCGGCGCACGCCCGTCAGCGGCTGGCCGTGGTCGGCCAGCACCCGCATCAGCGCCGGTGAACCGAACAGCTGGGTGATCCCGAAGCGGGCGATCGCATCGAGCAGCTTGCGCGGGTCGGCCTTGGCCGGGCGCGTCGGGTCCATGTCCGGAATCACCGAGGTCAGGCCCAGCGCCGGATCGAACAAGGCGAACGGCGGGAAGGTCGGCAGGTCCACGCCACCGGGCTCCATGCCGAAGGCCGACCGCAGCAGCTCCACCTGGCCCACGAAGTGCCGGTGGCGGTAGACCACGCCCTTGGGCACGCCGGTGGAGCCACTGGTGAACAGGATCGCGGCAACGTCGTCGCCCTCGGTGGACGCCATCGGCTGCGGCGCGCGCGCGCCCTCGGCCTCGATCCGGGCCAGCGTGGTGCCGCCCCAGCCCCAGCGCCGGCCGACGGTCACCAGGGTCTTCGCTCCCGGGCACCAGCGCAGCACCAGCCGCGCCACGTGGGCCAGGCCGATGCCGATGAAGGCCTGCGGCTGCGCCTCGTCCAGGCACTGTTTGAGGGCGCGCTTGTCGATACCGGGGTCGACCAGCACCGGCACTGCGCCGTTCTTGAACAACGCGAACATCAGCAGGAAGAACTCCGGCGAGGGCCGCACCATCACCACCGCGCGCACACCGCGGCCGATGCCGTGGGCAGCCAGGCCGGCGGCCATGGCGTCGCTGCGCGCGTTGAGGGTGCGGTAATCGAGGGTGACGTCGTAGGCGGCCATGCCGCCTGCACCGGGCTTTCCGGGGCAGCGGATGGCGATCTGGTCGGGGCGTTCACGGGCCAGCTCGGGCAGGCGCGCGGCAATGTTGGTGGCGGCGTTCATCCGTTCATTGTCGCCGCTGCAGAAAAATCTTGCGCGGGCGGCCACGGCATGGAAAATTCGCGGCCTTCCCTCCTGCTCGATTGCCGCCCAAGGCCGGTCCCCCATGTCCCATCCCTKCCTCACCTGCGGCGCCTGCTGCACCCAGTACCGTGTGGCGTTCCACTGGATGGAATCGGACGAGGTCACCCCCGGCGGCGTGCCGCACGAACTGACCCAGGTGCTGGACCCGCACCGGCTGTGCATGCGCGGCACCCTGTCCAAGCCGGTCTACTGCGTGGCGCTGGATGCGGAGATCGGGGTCTATTCGCGCTGCAGCATCCACCCCAACCGCCCCAGCGTGTGCCGCGAAGTGGACGCCTCGTGGGAGTACGGCAAGGCCAGCCCACAGTGTGACAAAGCGCGGGTTGCGCACGGCATGCCGGCCCTGACCCTGGCCGATTGGCGCTGGCGGGACGCGGCGGACAATGACGATGATCATCCCGACGACAACGGCAGCTCGCCGGCGCCGCAGGCGCCGATCGCGGCGTGAGGGTGTGCGTCCGGGGGTGATGGCCCGGCGCGAAGGGCAGCCGACCAACGGTCGGCTCTACGGGTGGGTTCCGACCCGATCAAACGTCGGTACCCACCGGTTGCTGGGTAGGTGACGACCGTTGGTCGTCACCCCGGTCAAATCGGGTTTGCGTCCAAAAACGCCCGGATCTTCGGCACCAGCACCTCGTGCTTGTCTTCCAGCACGTAATGCCCGGCATCCTCGAAGGCGTGCACCTCGGCCTGCGGCAGCGCGGCCTGGAAGCCGGCCAGGAAGTGGTGGTCGAACACGAAGTCGCGCAGGCCCCAGCCGATGAAGGCGGGGCGGTCGGCGTACGACGGCAACGTCTGGCCGGAGCGCTCCAGCAACGACCACGCCTTGTCGGCCGGCGACAGGGGGATGTCCTGCATGAAACGGATGGTGCTGATGCGGTTGGCGTAGCTGTTGTACGGCGACACGTATGCGCGGCGCACGTCGGCCGGCATCTTGCGCTCCACGCCCAGCCACGAGGCACCGGCGGAGAACGCGTTGAAGGTGCGGATGATCCACTCCCCCACCGTCCAGTGACGGCCCAGCGCGATCTGCCACGGCATTTTCTTCGCAGCCGGCATCGGGAATGCCGCCGTGTTGAGCACCACCAGGCGCTTGACCTGCGCGTGGTGCGACAGCGCCCAGCCAAAGCCGATCATGCCGCCCCAGTCGTGCACGGCCAAGGTCACCGGGCCGATGATGCCCAGGTGCCTGAGCAGCGCGTCCAGATCGTCCACGCGCGACTGCAGCGTGTAGTCGTAATGCGCGTCATCGGGCTTGTCCGACAGGCCCATGCCGATGTGGTCGGGCACGATGCAACGGTATTTGTCCGACAGCCCCGCCACCAGCGTGCGCCAGTAATAGCTCCACGACGGGTTGCCGTGGACCATCACCACCACCTCGCCATCGCGCGGACCTTCGTCGAGATAGTTCATCGACAGGCCGGGGCGCACCTCGAAGCGGTGCGGATGAGCGGGGTAACCGGGAAGCTGGGGCATGCAATCGCACCTGTAAAAAGGGCCGGTAGTACCGGCCCTTGGATTCAACGTAGCGGTCTTGTTACCAGACCACTTCGGCCATCGAGCAGTTCAGGCCCGAGCCGATACCGAGCAGCGCGATGCGATCGCCCTTCTTCAGCCGGCCCAGTTCCTTGAGCTTGCTCAGCACGATCGGCACCGAGGCCGGACCGATGTTGCCGTGCTCGCCGAAGATGGTCATGACCTTCTTCGGGTCGATGCCGAAGTTCTTGATGAACGCGGCGGTGTGCGGCTGGCTCACCTGGTGGATGACGAACTGGTCCAGTTCGTCCACCGCCCAGCCC
>NZ_JBFULB010000080.1:0-14289 GCF_056400545.1 Stenotrophomonas sp. P5_A8
CCTCGGCGATCCTGGCATTGCGTGGAGCCGGCCAACGGCCGGCACTACCGCGGTCTCGTCTCCCGCAGCGTCCACATCACCGGCAGCACCAGTACCGCCACCACCGCGATCATCGCGCCGGGCGCTGCGGCCCAGCCGGTGTGGCGCACCAGCAGTTCGGCCAGCAACGGCGTGGCGCCGCCGAAGAACGCGGTGGCCATGGTCACGCCGAGTGCCAGGCCGCTCAGACGCCCCTCGCCGGGGAACTGTTCGGCCGTGGCCGGTGCGGCGACCGCGCTTACCCCGCCGGCCAGGCAGGCCAGCACCACCGCCGCGATGCCGATCAACAAGGTCTGACCACCCGCCATCAGCGTAAACATGCTCAACGGCAGCAGCGCGCACAGCAGCGCCAAGCCGATCAGCACCGGGCGCCGCCCGATCCGGTCGGACAGCGCACCGGCCAGCGGCGTCACCACGATCACCGCCACCGCCGCCACGGTGGACAACCACAGCGCCTCCGATTCACCGACCTCGCCTGCCGAGCCCAGGAACGCCGGCACATAGGTGATGCCGACGTAGTAGGTGATCGACCCCAGCGCGGAAATGGCGAAGGTGCGCGCCACCGCGCCGCGATGGAAACGCCAGGTATCGCGGATCGGCGAGGTCGGTACGGTGCCAGCCGCCTTCTGCCGCTCGAACTCCGGTGACTCGTGCATGGTCGAGCGTGCCAGCAGGATCGCACCGGCCAGTGCCGCGCCGACGAAGAACGGGATGCGCCAGCCCCAGCCGTCCAGCTGCGCGGTGCTCAACAGGGCCACGGTCAACGCCGACAGCGCCACCGCCAGCAGTGCGCCGACTTCGCTGGCCGCAGAGGCCAGCGAGGTGACCAGGCCGCGTCGGTGCGTCGGTGCGGTTTCCAGCAGGTAGGCCACCACACCGGTGTACTCGCCGCCGACCGAGAACGCCATCAGGCAGCGCAGCAGCAACAGCAGCACGCCGGCACTGGCGCCGATGCTGTCGAAGGTGGGCAGCAGCGCGGTGGCCAGCATCGCCAGCGTCATCAGCAGCATCGAGGCCAGCAGCATGTAGCGCCGCCCGAAGCGATCACCGAGATGGCCAAAGCACAAGGCACCCAGTGGACGCATCAGATAAGACACCGCGAACCCGGCCAGTGTCGCCAGCAGCGCATTCTCGCCGCCGCCGAAGAACACCCGCGACAGCACCGTGGCCAGGTACAGGTACAGGGTGAAGTCGTACCACTCCACCACGGTGGACAGCCCGGCGATGATCATCGAGCGGGTGCGCCGTTCCGGCGCCAGGGGCGCGGGCACACTCATGCGGGTGCCACCGGCGCGGCGGCGGTGATGGGTTGTGGACAGCAGGGACGAAGGTCGAGCATCGGCGAAGACATCGGCAACAGGATGCCGCCGAGCCTACTGCACGCGGGGCGCCGACGGACTCACATCGCCACTACATCGCCCGCACGGGACGCCCGTCAGCGTTGCTCATCCAGCCAATGCCGGCACCGCGTCGCGGGTGTAGCGCAGCAGCCGGCCACGTCCCGGGGCATCGCCCTCGTCATCGAACAGCCCGTACGACTCGTTCACCGCATAGCCCTGGGTGGCCATCGCACGCGAGAACGGACCGACGTTGCCGCGGCCGGGATCGGTGAGCAGCAGTTCGGCACTTGGCCGGGCGTGGCGCTGCATCATCGTGGCGATCTGCAGGGCATGGCCGCGCTCGTAGAGCACGTCGCTGCCGATGATCAGATCGAAGCGGCCCAGTGACGCATCCGGCAGCTCCCACGGCAGATCGCGATAGTGGATGGCCGGCAGATCGTTGAGGCCGGCGTTGTAGGCCAGGAACGATTCGGCCAGCGGGTGGTGATCGCTGGCCACTATGTCGGCGCCTCGCCGGGCCAGCACGAGGCTGGACAGGCCCAGGCCACAGCCCAGTTCCAGGATGCGCTTGCCGGCCACGTCGTAGGTGCTCATGGTTTCAGCGAGCACGCGGCCGGCCGGCCAGATCTGCCCGAACAGACTCCACAACGAGGAATGGATACCGGCGCGCTGGGCGCGACCGGTCGGATCGGCAAACTGCTGCAGGTCRCTGAGCGCGCGGATGCGGAAATCGTGACCGGCGATCGGGATGGTGAGGACGCGGGTGGCATAGCCCGGCATGTGCGCTCCGTGGGACACKGGGAGGACCGCTTTCACAGGGGAAAACAGCACTCGGAGAATGGAGCGAAGCGGGCGGTCGGGAACAGACCGCGCAGGACGCACGTAACGGCGTGGGACGGATCCATCCTACAGGACCACCGGCGGCGGGTTCTCATCGCCCCGCCGGAGGGCGTCAGTACTTCACCTGGCAGTTGGGACAGAAGAACGTGCGCCGCCTGGTCTTGCCCGGATAGGTCTTGGACAGCGGTCCCCCACAGTGCGGGCAGGTGCGTTGGGTGTGCACCTGCCAATGGCTGCGCAGTTCAAATTTCTTCTTCCATTCCAGGAAATCGAAACTGTACGCACGCGCCTGCGCGATCACCTTGCCCAGCACGCGTGGCGGAATGTCGCCGACTTTCGATTCGGGATGCACCCGGGTACGGAACAGGACTTCGTTCTTGATGATGTTGCCGACCCCGGCAAAGATCTCCTGGTCCAGCAGCGCGTCGCAGATCAAGGTGTCTGGTTGCTGCTTGAGGCGGCGCCGGGCCAGGCGCGCATCCCACTCGGGCGACAGCACGTCGCCGCGCCAGTCGTAGGTTTCCTCCAATGCACCCTCGATGTACTTCAGCGAGGAGGCGTAGATGTTCAACTCACCGTTGTCGAACTGCAGCGACGCCCTCGGGGGCGACGGCTTGCGCTCGTCGATGCGGTAACTGCCGAACATCAGCATGTGCACGCGCAGGCTGAAATCGCTGAACTGGATCAGGAAGTGCTTGCCAAAGCTGCGCAGTGCCAGCACCCGCCGCCCTTCCATGCGGGTCAGGTCCAGGCTGCTGTTGCCCAGGGCGCGGCGCACCGTCTTGCCACGAAACTTGGCCGCGGCCTCACGCAGGATGAGGATGGAAGGACCTTCAGGCATCGCACATGCTCTTCTGCAGGCGCACGGCGTTGGCCACGGCGAAGCCGTGCGCGGTGTTGTCGAAGATCACCCAGGGCGCGTGACCACCGATGCGCCGGGCTGACACCTGCTCGGCCAGCGCGGCCAGGGCAGCGTCTGTGTAGTCGCTGTAGTACATGCGCGGTGAACCGTGCCATCGCCAGTACTGCCACGTCGGCGTGCCGCCGGGCTGGCCGGCCGCCGGAACGCGGGCCGGATCCACCGCCGCCCGTGCGATGCCGTAGCGCTGCAGCAGTGCGTCGGCCTGCGCGGTGAACCAGCTGGCGTGGCGCGGTTCGCATACCACCGCTGCCGGACTGCGACGCTGCAGAGCGCGGAAGAAGCTGCCCGCGCGTCGCGAATCCAGGGCCAGCGAGGGCGGTAACTGCAGGAGCAGGCTGCCCAGCGTGTTGCCGAGTCCATTTACTTCATCGAGGAAACGGTCCAGCAGCCCACCCACACCGACCAGTCCCGAGTCGTGGGACACCGTGCGCGGCAGCTTCACCGAGAACCGGAACCCCGCGGGTACCGATGCCGCCCAGCGCTCATACGTTTTGCGCTGGTGCGGACGGTAGAACGAGGAGTTGATCTCCACGGCAGTGAACCGCGTGGCGTAGCGGGCAAGCATGCTCTCGCCCGGGCCGAACAGGCCGGCATAACGGCTTGGAATGGACCATCCGGCGCAACCGATCCGGGGTACGTTCAAGGCGGGCATGCCGGCCATCGCTCAGCGCAGGATCTCGCCCTGGTCTTCGCCATCCCAATAGTGGATGCGGCTGGCGGCAACCTGGATCAGCACCAGCCCGGGCGAGTCCACGCCCTGCTCGAACCAGCGCTCCAGGTCTTTCACCCAGTGCTGCTGCATGATCGCCTTGTCGCGGATCAGCGTGGCCCTGCCCTGCACCGCCACGAACAAAGGCGGCTTGCCGAGCAGTGACTTGCTGCCGGTGAAGCTCAGCGCCACCTTCGGATCCTGCTGGATCTCCCGGACCATGTCGGTGTCTTCGGTAGTGAAGAACCAGCTGTCGCCGTCGTAGTCGACGTCGCCGTTGTTGCTCATCGGACGTCCGGCGATTTCGCCATTCTCGGCGCGGGTCTGCAGCATGGTGAAGTCGATGTTGGCCATCTTCTTGGCCAGTTCGGGCAGGGTCAGGGTGGTCATGGCGCATCCAGGCAGGGAACAGGGTTCCAGCGTCGGCGCGCGCCGGTGACTGCGCCGTGCAGGGATGCTGTCGTGGCCTTCACGCGTGCGTTCCACGGCGTGGCCCCGCCTTGTCACCCACCACTTCGGACGGTGGCCCACACGCGATTCTCAACGGCGATGCACGCGCCAGAACAGCGCTCGCCCACCCTCCCGCGGTATGGCCAGGAAACTCTCGGTGGCTGCCTCCGGCTCGTCGCAGCGGCTCACGCGATAGTGGGCCAGTAGGACCTCCAACGACGGCCACGGGTGCAGTCGGAACGCGCTCGGGATCACCCCATCTTTCGCCACCAAGCGACACTGCCCAGGCGGAAGCCAGCGCTCGGGGCCCGTCTCAAAGCTCAACGCACTTTCATTGGTGTCCAGATCATGCGCTTCGCGCAGATCCGTCGCGCTGGCGGGGATCCACGCTGGAATCCAGCCACGTCCTACCGCGTCGTGACGGATCGCGGCGGCCCTATCGGGGTAGGCGGCATACATGACCTCACCCGTGCACCCGGCGCCGAACGCCGTGCCGAGGATCACGGCACAAGACAAGGACAGCGTACGCATCAGACTCCTTCCGTGGTGTGTCCGTGCCGAGTATGCGCGGAACCGGCGTCAGGCGCGTACCGCGCAGCCCGCCGGGACGTCGTACGCGGCTTGACAACGCGGCGCCACCGGGCAACCATTAGTTAACGAATTAGTTAATTACCAGCCATGGACCGCATCTTCGAAGCCCTTGCCTCCACCGCCCGCCGGCAGATCCTGGCCTACCTCAACGGGGGCGAGCTGAGTGCAGGTGAGTTGGGCGAGCGGTTCGATTTCAGCAAGCCGGCACTGTCCAGCCACCTGCGCATCCTGGAGGACGCCGGCTTGATCGAGCGTGAGAAACGCGGCCAGTTCGTCTACTTCCGGCAGGTGCCCGACAGGCTCGCAAACACGCTGTTCGCGTGGGCCGCCGAGGTCTGCCCGGTCGGTGGCCCGCTGCAGCGCGAAAGCCGCGCCCGTGCGCGACGCAAGCCTGCCACGTGAAGTGAACCATCCAACGACAAGGAGATCGTCATGCTGGACACCACCCGTGTGAGTCACTCGTTCCCCAGTGTCAGCCTGCCCTCCTGTGGCGGAGGCAGCCCGGTGGAAGTGGCATTGATCGCCCAGCTCGGCATCGGTGCCGGCGACCAGCTGGTCCGCGATGCAGGGGTCCGTCAGGCGGCGCATCCGCGTTTCATCGACGCCCTGGACGAACCGTCCGCGCGCCTGGGCGGCATGCACCTGGCGCACGATGACGCCTCCTCGCTGTACTCATTCTCGGTGGGCGGGCACGGGCATCCCTTTCATCGCCATGCCGGGCCACGCATGTTCACCGCCATCGCCGGCAGTGGGGGTGCGCAACTGCGGTTTTCCACGGCATCCGACGCGCAGCTGAAGCAGGATCCCGCCGCGTTCCTGCATGCGCTGCGGTGCGTGGATATCCCGCCGGACTGCCTGTTTACCGTGCGCTTCGGCTGCGGCACCTGGCACCAGTTCGTGTCGCGGCATCYGCGCCACCCGGCGCTCTTCGCGCTGTCGTGCCATGCCAACGAGCGCAGCGGTGCGTTGACCGCGCAGCAGCGCGCGCGCATCGACGCCGGTGCAGCCGACATTCCCAGCCTCACCGAGACGCTGCCACCGGCACTGCAGCAGCTGCTGGCGCAGACCGACATGACGCGGCTGCCGGTGGTGAGCCTGTCGTTGCGCTCACCGGCACGGACAGCGTTGGCCGGTCTTTGCGCGTACAGCCGCGACCTGGTCGGGCGTGCACGCAGCCGCTTGGCCTGGCTGCGGCCGGCCCATGGCTACATCGGCCGCAGGGCCGCCGCCCATCCCATCCGCACCGACGCTTCCGCACCCACCGACTCCCTGCTGAAGCAGGCACTGGCAGACGATTTCGACCACGAGGACTACACCACGCTGACCCTGCCCCCGCGCAGTGTCGGCAGCCATTCGGCCGCGGCGGTGCTGGAGGCGGTGCTGGAAGGGTTCGTGTGCAATCCGCCGCCGAGCGTGGGCCGCTTGATGGCGCTGCGCAACGTGCTGGTCGCGCCGCTGCAGCTGCGCACCTCGCCGCTGGGATGCCCGGTGTCGTCACTGCTGTCCGATGACCGCGGCGAACGGTTCGCGCAGCGCTTCCCCGTGCATGCGCAGTCGCGCTCCAACGACGATCGCAGTGCCGAGGTGCTGCTGGGTGCCGACGACCGCCACCTGCGGTTCCGCTCGTGCGTGCGTGTGCAGTTGCTGCTCGATGGTGCCGCCGTGGTCGCACTCGGAACCCGGGTGCGCGCCCACAACCGCTTCGGTCGGCTCTACATGGCAGCCATCAACCGGGTCCACCGCCGCCATGTCAGCCCGGCCATGCTGCGCATGGCCGTTGCCCATGCGCTGGCGCCTGAGCTGGTGCGGGCAACGGCGCTGCAGCCGGCGGCCGGGGCGGCCTGACCCGGCCGGCAGAGGCTCAACCCCCGTCGTACGGCTCGCTGCCCGGGAATACCTGCAACAGGCTGCGGGTCAACGTCGTGGGATACACAGTGAGATGGTCCTCGCCGTCGATCACCGAGGTATCCACCTGCAGCCCTTCGTAGCCGCGCTGGCGCAGGCGATCGGCGAAGGCCTGGTTGTCCTTGAGCATGTCGTTGCGGGTGAAGTAGCGCGGCTCGGGCTTGATGGTCTCAAAGCTGCCGATCGCCAGCAGTACCCGCGCCGGCAGCGCGCGATGCTGCTGCGCGTAGGCCTGCTCGAGCTGGTCGATCACATGGTTGTCGAACCACAGCGACGGACTGGACAGGATGTAGGTCTGGAACATCTCCGGCCGCGTGACCAGCACGAAGCTGCCGAACAGGCCGCCATAGGAATGACCGGCGAAACTGCGCCGCGCCGGGTCGGTACGGTAACGCGCGTCCACCGCCGGCAGCACATGCGCGGCGAGGAAATCGCGATAGTGCGCCGCGCCGCCGTAGACCACGTCATCGCTGTAGTCGTCGTCGTTGCGGCGTACCGGACGGGTCGGGGTGTAATCGCGCGAGCGGCTCTGCTTGGAGGTCAGGCCCTGCTGCGGCGGCAACCCGACCAGAATGAAGTCCTCCAGGTTGTTGCCCCCCTGCCCGACCAGGTTGCGGATGCTGCGCACCAGCGGAAAGCTGTACAGCGCGTCGGTCACGTACAGCACCGGGTAGCGCCGCTCGGGGTGGGCTGCATAGCTGGCCGGCAACGCCACCCAGATCGGGTAATCGCGTCCGGCCGGGTCGTGCACGCTCCAGCTTTCGGTATCGGGCAGCACCACACCGGTTACCGCTGGAGCCGCCGCAGGCGCGCGGTGCAGCGCATCGCCCTGCGTCACGCAGCCGCTGGCCGTGGCCAGCACCATCATCGCCCCGAGACCTGTGTACATCGCTTTCATCCRCACCCGCCCTTCACCTGAAAGTGCAAGCCTCGCAATTCCACGCGCGCTTGCCAAGCTGACGAGCGGCTCAGTGCGGATCAGGCGTCGGCGCGGGCAACGTCAACCGATACACCAGCACCCGATTGTCGTTGTCGTAGGCACTGTCGCAGGCGTGACCCTGCATCACGCAGTGGCGTGCGATGAAATCGTTGTCGTTGCCCACCATCAGCAGCCGCTCATCCGGGCGCTTGGGGTCCAGCGTCGGCAGCAGGTCCATCGCCTCCCACTTCTCCGACAGCAGTGCGGCATGCGCGCCCTGGGCGGTGTCTATGTCCAGCCGGGCGCGGGCCAGCTGCACCGGGTCGAGCAGATCCAACAGCACGCGGCTGCGCGCCGGCACGATGCCGGGCTTCAACGCGGTGCTGTCGCGCTGCGCCAGAACCGACGTGATGCCCTGCTCATACGCACTGGCCGCCAGGTTGCTGGCACCGCGGGTATCGACCAGCAGCACCGACTTGTAGACGATGGGATCGCGCGAGTCGCTGCCCAGCCCGTTGCCATCGCGGGCCAGCAGCAGAAAGCGATGGTCGTCCAGGGCGCGGAGCTCGCTCTGGGCGGCGGTGCGGTCCTGCCGGCCCTTGCCATCGTGCGCATAGGTGGGCAGCTGGAGCACATAGTGGCCGATCGGCTGGGTGGGCAGCGGATCGCGGCTCACGTCGTAGACCATCACCCGGGTGTTGACGCGGCCGMTGGCGTCGCCCGTGGCGGTGTCCTGCACCAATGCGCTCTGCAGCGCGACGAACAGGCGGCGTCCGTCGGGCGACAGACCCATGCCCTCCACGCCCTGGTTGTTGCGCCGGCCACTGTCCGGCSCACGGCGCGAATCGAACATGACCCGCCCCTCGCGCCGGGGCTGCACCGCCGGCGGCGGCACGATGACCCCCTGCAGACGACCATCGGGGGCGAAGTAGTACACGTGCGCGGCGTACTCGTCGCCRATGTAGAAATGCCCATCGGCGGTGAACTGCAGCGATTCGGCGTCCAGCGATATCCTGCCCGCGCCCACGCCCTGCGCGGGCGATGGCAGCAGGATGCCGTTCTGCGTCACGGTGTGCTCGCCCGGATCCGCGCCGGTGAAGGGCTGCCCGTTGAAGTCACGCAGCAACAGCCCGCCGTCGGGAGTCAGGGTCACCTTGCCGACGCGCTCCCCCGTGCCCTTCTCAATCCGCAGCTGCAGGCGTTCCAGGCGCCCGGCGTAGTCGTAGAACAGGCCGGCATCGGGATCGTTGCGGCCGCGATCAGGCAGCGTCCACAGCACGCCGCGGTAGCCGTCAGCGGTGCGCTTCCAGCGCGCGGCATCTACGGCCAGCGACGAAAACGATCCCAGCGTATCGCCGAGAAAATCCAGGGTGCCGGCCGGCAGCACGCCGGAAGCCACCAGTACCGGCATGTCCGAAGACACGTCGGAAGACATCGGGGCCGCCGCGAAGACCGGCCCCGCCATCACTGCCAGCAGCCCAATCCACGCCACGCCGCGCTGCCATGGCCTGCCATCAGAAGCGGACATCGACCGTCCCGAACACCTGGCGCGGTGCGGAGGCGTGGAAGACGTAGATCGAGCCGGTCGGGTCGCTCGGTGCGAACACGCTGGAATCCAGGTTGCTGGCATAGCGCTTGTCGGTCAGGTTGGTGACGTTGACCGACAGTCGCACCCCCTGGGCGAAACCGATCCGACCGAAGTCGTAGCCGCCGGACGCATCGAACACGGTGAACCCGCCAAAGCCCTGGTCGTTGGTGTAGGTGTAGAAGCGCTCGCCGGTGTACTTGCCCCGCAGCGTGGCAAACCAGCCGTGGTCGCGCCAGGTGATCTCGCTGGCGAACATCTGCTTGGGCGTGTCGGTCTGGATCTTGCCGTCGATCGGCTGCACCACGCCGGCCTGGACGTAATCGGAGCGGTAGGTCGAGCGGTTCAGCGAGGCCGAGTTGTACCAGCTGACGTGCTCATTGGGCGTCCACACCACGGTCAACTCCGCACCGCGGCTGTCCACCCCACCGGCATTGTAGAAACGATTGCCGCAGCTCGGCCCCACCGGCTGGCGCGAATCGCAGGGGTTGTACTGCAGCAGGCGGTTGTCGAAGCGCACCGTGTAGGCGGCCAGCGAGGCCTGCAGGGTATCGCCGACGTAGCGGTAACCAGCTTCAAAGGAACGCGACTGTTCCGGCTTGAGATCGCCCTGCGCATTCCATGTGGCCTGGCTCACCGCCTGCGGCCCAAGCTTGAAGCCGCCCTGGAACATCGCGATGTTCTCGGCATAGCTGGCGAACAGTTCCTGGCTGTCGGTCAGGCGGACATTAGCACCCACGCTGGGCAGCGCGGACTTGCGCATCTTCAACCGCCCGGTGGCGAACTGGTTGTTGGAGCTGGCCGCGATCGGCGTCCTGGCGGTGCCCGGCAGCGCCTGCGCGTCGGAGGTGACGTGCGGGCTCTTGATCCCGAACTGCACGGTGAGCCGGTCGTCGAGCAGGCGCCAGGTGTCCTGGAGATAGACCTGTTTGGTTTCCCATCGGGTGCGCTGGGCGAACACGCCGACGTCGGCCTGGGTGCTGTTCATGCCGCTCAGGTCGCGCGGGCCGGTGACCGCGGTCTGATAGCGCTCGGCGCTGCTTTCATTGCGCTCGTACCAGAGGCCACCTTCGATGTGGTGCGCGCCCAGGTCCCAGTCGAAGGACAGCGTGGCACCGTTGCGGTCGATCTCGTAGACGGTGTTGCGGAAGATGATCGGCACTTCCTGCGGCGTGCCCTTGTTGGACCATGCACCGCTGTTCCAGTTGTGGCCTTCGCCATGGTCGTCGTGGTGGTAGGCCAGCGCGTGCACGCTGAAGCCATCGCTGGGGAAGAAGTCACCGGACAGGTAGTACAGGTTGTCGTCGCGCAGGATCTGCCCGGCGGTGAACGCCCCGTCCGCATCGCGGTCCGGTCCGGACGCGTCGCACTTGGCCTTCACGTAGGTGGCGGTGTTGCAGTAGGCCTTGGCCACGGCCTTGTTCCAGTCCGGCGCATAGCCGCCMCAATCCCAGCCCAGTCCGCGCGCCATTTCATTCTTGGACAGATAGAAATAGTCGGCCTGCGAGGTGCGCGAGGTATCGACGAAGGCGGCGATGCGGCCGTTGCCGAAGTTCCAGACACCCTTGGCGTTGAACTGCCTGGTGGTCGACTGGTTGTAGGCGCTCTGGTCGTTCCACATGTCCGAGCCCGCGTTCATGCCCGACACATAGGCCGAGAAACCGTTGTGCTCGCCGGTATCGGCGCGGACGAAGGTGCGGCGGTTGCTGTCGCTGCCGAAGGTCTGCACCAACCGTCCGCCCATCGTCGCCAGTGGGTTGTTGGAGGTATAGCCGAGCGTGCCGCCCAGGTTGCTGGTGGACGGCGTACCGAGGCTGCCGATGCCTACTGCCAGTTCCGCACCGGCCATGTTCTCACTGATCAGCGCGCGGTTGATGGTGAGGCCGTTGTAGTTGTTGTACGCGCCATCGCCGAGCGGCACGCCGTCCAGCGTGTAACCCAGCCGCGTGGCGTTGAAGCCGCGCAGGCTCAGGGTCATCGACTGCTCATTGGTGCCCAGCGCATCGGCCGACTGCGCATTGACGCCCGGCAGGATGTTGATCGCCTTCTGCAGGCTCGTGCCCGGCGGCAGGATGTCCAGGTTCTGCGCGGTGATGCGCTGCACCTGGCGCGCTTGCCCGCGACCGATCACCGACACCGCGTCCAGATCGGTGGGAGTGTCGTTACGCGGCACCGCCGCCGGGGCAGCATCGTCCGCCCAGGCCGCCGGCGTCATGGCCAGGATCACGGCGGCGGCCAACAGGGTCTTCTTCATGGTTCAAGCGCTCAGGCAGGCACGAACCACCGTGCCGGACGGCGCGGTGCTCGCAGGGAAAGAGGGGATTGAAACGGCAGGGCAGTCGGTGGACGGCTGCTGCCCGGTCGTTAAAATTCTTTCACTGCGGCATGACTGTCATATGACAGCCAGCGCCCATCGCATCCCTGTGCCGCTGACGTCCGATGCACATGAACACCACCTCCACGGGTATCGACCCGCATGACGTCAATGCGTGGCGTGGCCCCGCCGCAGCGTGATCAACGTGATTTCCGACGGCACGCCGATCCGCGCGGGAAACCCCGGCCACAGGCCGGCACCGTTGCTGACATACAGGGTCATGCCATCGACCTCGTAGCGGCCGGAGACATAGCCGTTGTTGGCACGCTTCACCAGCTGGTCCATGCCGACGATGTGGCCACCGTGGGTATGCCCGGACAACTGCAGCTTCACTCCGTGGGCGGCGTTGACGCGCGCCGCGCCCGGGCGATGGTCGAGCAGGATCACCGGCGCGGCGGGATCGGCACCGGCGAGTGCGGCAGTGATGTCCGGCAGTGGCAGCCCGTAGTTGGCCGCCACTGGATCGGTCACCCCGGCGATGGTCAGCGCAGCGTCCTTGCGCGTCACTGCCACGTGGCTGTTTTCCAGCACCTGCATGCCCTGCGCGCGGAAGGCCTGCATCCAGGCGGTGTACTGCGCGTAATACTCGTGATTGCCGGTGATCGCGATGACGCCATCGGGGGCACGCAACTGCGCCAGCGGGGCGAAATCGGCCGCGCGTGCGGCCACGCTGCCGTCGATGAGATCGCCGGTGATCACCACCAGGTCCGGCTTCAGCGCATTGCTGTTGGCCACCACCTTGGACACCCAACGGCCGGTGAGCAGGCGGCTGGCGTGGATATCGGTCAGCTGCAGCACGCGGTAACCGTCGAACGCCTGCGGCAGGTCATCGATGACCACCTCAATCTGTCGCGTCTGCGGGACAGCCATGCCCTGCCAGATGCCATAGGCGGACAACAGCAGTGCCACGCCCATCGCGCCGGGCCGCAGCCATGCGGTGCGCAATGCGGCCACGCCACGCGGGCGGCGCAGCAGGCGTGCGCCCAGCAGCGCGGCATCGATCAGCAGCAGCAACACGGCGCCCAGCAGCAGTGCGGTAAAGCCGGTAGCCAGCACCGCGATCACCGCCTTGGGAATCTCCGGCGACGCCATGGTCCCGGCAAAGCGGGCCACGATGCGATGGTGCAACGCCAGCGCCACCACCAGCAATCCAAGCGGGCCACGTACCGACAGCGCCATCCGCATCGGCCAGATCACACGCCACACCACGTACAACGCGAGCAGCACACCAACAACACTCAGCACAGGCACTTCCAGTTTCAACAGGGGGAGACTGCAGCGCCCGCCTCGCGGCGGACGTGCAGCGCACCATCTTTGCCGAAACCGTCCGCGCCTGCCACCGCGCATCTGTCATATGAACGAAAGGCATATGCCGGCGACGTCGCGCCCCCGCAGTGCGCTATGGCGTGGGCGGACGCGATGCACGCGTCGCAGCGACCTTCCTTGCCGCAGGAGCGCTGCTCGCCGCGGGCGTGCTCTTGGCTCCTGCCGTCGTCTTCTTCGCCGCTGCTTTGTTCGTTCCGGTCGGCACGACAGCGCGTCCCGCCTTCGCGGCCTTGCCGGCCACATTCAATTCCACTGCCGCACGGATCAGCGCCTTCAACGCCGCCGTGTCGATCCGCTCGCCTTCATGCACGTCGATCGCCCGCCGTGTGTTGCCCTCGAGGCTGGCATTGAACAGACCGGTGGGATCGTCCAGCGCCGCGCCCTTGGCGAAGGTCATCTTCACCGCGGTCTTGTAGGTTTCTCCGGTGCACAGGATGCCGTCGTGCTCCCAGACCGGCACGCCCCGCCACTTCACGCTTTCCACGACCTGGGGATCGGCCTGTTTGATGATGCGGCGCAGGGTCGCCAAGGTCTTGCCGCGCCAGTCGTCGAGGCTGGCGATCCTGGCATCGATCTGTTGCGAGGCGGACGTGGCGTCAGCGGGAACGGCGGCGTTGAGTGGCATCGCGGGGCGTCCAGCAAGGGGGCCTGACCGCGTTATAGACCCCGCCGGAGGCGATGACAATGCACCCGGACGGCAGTCGCCTGTAAATCAGCGCGGGTAGCGGTACACCTGATCGCCTGGGTCGCTACGCACGGCAGTGGCATCCAGCACGCCGCCCAGCCGCCGGGCGACGCCGGCCGAGGACGGGTTGTCCGCAGACACGCAGCTGACCAGCGTCGCCAGGCCGAGGGTGTCGAAGGCCCAGTCGCGCATCGCCGTCGCCGCCTCGGTGGCGTGGCCTTTTCCCTCGTGGCCGTCGTACAGCAGCCAGCCGAGTTCCTTTTCCGGGAACAGCGGGCCGTCATTGATGCCGACCTGGCCGATGCACTGGCCGTTGTCGGTCCGCTCGATCATCAGCGCGCCGTGCCCGAAGAACTGCCAGCAGGCCTGGTCGTGGCAGAACATCCCCCACGCCGCCCGCAGGTCGAAGGGACCGCCCAGGCCCACCGCACGGGGCGAGGCCAGGAACGCCCGGTAGGCGGGAAAATCGGCCTCGGTCTGTCGGCGCAGCAGCAGGCGTGGCGTGCGCAGCGTGATCGGGGCAGAAGGCATCGCGGGGCTTCCAGGCTCGGCAGACAGGCCGGCATGGTCCCGTGTCTCGCCGACAGCCGGCAAGCGCCGGGGC
>NZ_JBFULB010000081.1:0-14077 GCF_056400545.1 Stenotrophomonas sp. P5_A8
TGGCTGCCCTCCGTTCCGGCGTGCGGACACCTGCCAGCCGCGCATGGCGTGGCTCTACCGGGATTCGGCACATCGGCATCTGCAAGCCACGCATGGCGGGGCTCTACCGGTGATGGCGCGACAGGCGCGCCGGCTCAATGCTGCTTCGGCGTGCTCGGTCCGCAGCTGTCGCAGCCGCCGCACGCCCCGGCACTACCGGTAGCGGGCGGGGCGATCTTCCGCCCCAGCGTCTGCAGCCACGCGGCACGCTGCGGCTTGACCAGTCCCAGCGCGATCGCGCCGCGCACCGTGCGCACGACACCGGGGAACTGCTTTTTCAGCACCACCCACGCGCTGAACAGCACGATCAGCGCGACCACGATGTACTGCAGTAGCAGGCCGGCGCCCATCAGCCGCCGCCCAGCGCCACGGTCACCTGGTAGGTGACCAGCGCGGCGATGTAGGCCGCCGCGAACAGGTAGAAGGTGGCAAAGCCGACCTGCTTCCAGGAGTTGGTCTCGCGTTTGATCGTGGCCAGGGTGGAAATGCACATCGGCGCATAGATGAACCACACCAGCAGCGACAGGCCGGTGGCCAGCGACCAGCCATTGGCGACCACCGGGGTCAACGCCTGGATCGCGGCGTCGTCATCGGCGGCCGACAGTGCGTAGATCGTGGCCAGCGAGGACACCGCCACTTCGCGCGCACCCATCCCCGGGATCAGCGCGATGCAGATCTGCCAGTTGAAGCCCAGCGGCGCGAAGATCACCGCCATCGCATGGCCGAGCTGGCCGGCAAAGCTGTAGTCGATCGCCGGCATGGTCGCCCCGGGCGGCGCGGCCGGGAATTTCAGCAGCACCCACAGCAGGATGGTCAGCGACAGGATGATGCCGCCCACGCGCTTGAGGAAGATCATGCCGCGCTCGTACAGGCCCACCGCCAGGTCGCGCGGGTGCGGGATGCGGTAGGACGGCAGCTCCAGCATCAGCGGATGCTCGCTCTTGTCGCGGCGCCACTTCTTCATCACCCACGACATCGCCAGCGCGCTGAGAATCCCGGCCACGTACAGGCCGAACAGCACCAGCCCCTGCTGGCTGACGAAGCCCCACAGGGTCTTCTGCGGAATGAACGCACCGATCAGCAGCGCATACACCGGCAGGCGCGCCGAACAGGTCATCAGCGGCGCCACCAGGATGGTGGCCAGGCGATCGCGCGGGTCCTGGATGCTGCGGGTGGCCATGATGCCGGGCACCGCGCAGGCGAAGCTGGACAGAAGAGGGATGAACGAGCGCCCGGACAGGCCCGCCGAGGCCATCATGCGGTCCAGCAGGAACGCCGCGCGCGGCAGGTACCCGGATTCTTCCAGGGCCAGGATGAAAGCGAACAGGATCAGGATCTGCGGCAGGAATACCACCACTCCGCCGACGCCGGCGATGATGCCGTCGGTGAGCAGACTGGACAACGGGCCTTCCGGCAGCACCGCGCCGACGTGCTCGCCGAGCCAGCCGAAGCCGGCCTCGATGCCATCCATCAGCGGCGTGGCCCAGGCGAACACGGCCTGGAAGATCAGGAACATCACCACCACCAGCGTCAGCAGCCCGAACACCGGGTGCAACAGCCAGCGGTCCAGCGCGTCATCGATCCTGGCCGTGCGCGTGGGCATGCTCACCGAGGCGGCCAGGATGCCGCGCACCTGGGCGTGGTAGTCGGCCTCGCCGGCCGGCACCGCGACCGGTGCCTGCAGGTGCGGCACCATCGCATCGAGCCGCTCGACCAGCGCCTGGGCGCCGTTGCGGCGCACCGCCACGGTTTCCACCACCGGCACCCCGAGAGCCTGTTCCAGCGCGGGCACGTCGATCTTGATGCCACGCCGCTGCGCCGCATCGACCATGTTCAGCGCCACGATCATCGGCTTGCCCAACTCGCGCAGTTCCAGCGCGAAGCGCAGGTGCAGGCGCAGGTTGGTCGCATCGATCACGCACAGCAGCACATCCGGTGCGGCCTCGCCCGGGTAGAAGCCCCGGCACAGGTCGCGGGTGATCGCCTCGTCCAGGCTGGCCGGCTGCAGGCTGTAGGCGCCGGGCAGGTCGAGCACGGCGAACTCGCGGCCGGACGGTGCACGCAGGCGGCCTTCCTTGCGCTCCACGGTCACGCCGGTGTAATTGGCCACCTTCTGGCGGCTGCCGGTGAGCTGGTTGAACAACGCGGTCTTGCCACTGTTGGGGTTGCCGACCAGGGCGACGCGCAGGGATGCGGCGGCGCTCATGCGCCCGCTCCGGCCGGGATCGCGGTGATCTCGATGCGGCTGGCTTCGCTGCGGCGCAGGGCGAAACGGGTGAAACCGACCTGTACCAGCAGCGGCTCGCCACCCACCGGGCCGCGGGCGACAAGACGCACGTCTTCACCCTTGACGAAGCCCAGCTCGCGGAGGCGACGGGCGATGGCATCGTTTGCGTGCAGGTCCCGCACCGACTCCACCAGGGCGGAATCGTGCAGCGGCAGATCGGACAACGTCACGGAGCGCCTTCTTGCCAATCAGAATGGTTCTCAATTCTAGCATCGCCGCGCCGCGTCATTGCCCGTGACCGATGGCCCGCTATGATTCGTACATGTATGGAGTAATCGCAGGTTCCCATGAGTGATGCACTACGGATAGAACGCAGCGCCTCGGTGCTGACCCTTTGGCTGAACCGCCCCACCCTGCACAACGCCTTCGATGCGGCACTGATCGCCCAGMTGACCGCCGCACTGGAGGCGGCCGGGCGCGATGAACACGTGCGCGTGGTGGTGCTGGCCGGCCAGGGCGCCTCGTTTTCGGCGGGCGCGGACATGCAGTGGATGCGAGGCATGGCCGCTGCCAGCGAGGAGGACAACCGCCAGGACTCGCTGGCCCTGGCCCGGCTGATGCGCACCCTGGACGAGCTGCCCAAGCCCACCATCGCCCGCGTGCAGGGCGCCGCCTTCGGTGGCGGGGTCGGCCTGGTCGCCTGCTGCGACATCGCCATCGCCAGCACCAGCGCCCGCTTCGGCCTGACCGAAAGCCGGCTGGGCCTGCTGCCGGCGGTGATCTCGCCCTATGTGATCGACGCCATCGGCCCGCGCCAGGCGCGCCGCTGGTTCGCCACCGGCGAGCATTTCGATGCGGACACCGCGCTGCGGATCGGCCTGGTCCACCAGCTGATCGAACCTGAACGCATAGATGAAGCCGTGCAGCGCCAGATCGGCCTGCTCGACAAGGCCGGCCCGATCGCCTCGGCCTCGGCCAAGGAACTGGTGCGCCGGGTCGGCATCGGCCGCGACCGCGACGCGCTGGACCGCGACAATGCCGCGCTGATTGCGCGCCTGCGGGTGTCGGCCGAGGGGCAGGAGGGCCTGGGCGCCTTCCTGGACAAGCGCGCCCCGCATTGGGTCACCCAGGACTGAAGGACGTCATCATGCTCGACCATATCGGTATCCGCTGCGCCGACTTCCCGCGCAGCCTCAGCTTCTTCCAGCAGGCCCTGGCCCCGCTGGGGATCACCGTGGTGATGCAGGTCAGCGCCGCCCAGACCGGCGACCACGACCATGCCGGCTTCGGCCGCACCGGCAAGCCGGACTTCTGGATCGGCAACGCGCCCGGCGCCCATGGCGGGGTGCATGTGGCCTTCAGCGCAGGCAGCCGGGCCGAGGTGGATGCCTTTCACCAGGCCGCGCTGGCCGCCGGCGGGCGCGACAACGGCGCGCCGGGCATCCGCGAGCATTACCACCCCGATTACTACGGGGCGTTCGTGCTGGACCCGGACGGCAACAACATCGAAGCGGTCTGCCAACGCCCCGGCTGAACGCCCGGCGCCCGCCCTGGGGCGACCCTGTCATCCACYGCGGGCTGGCCGCTTTGTCGCCCATCCCGCGTATCCCCCTTTCGTGGCCTACCGGGGACCGTGGGCCGCCTCCCTTCTTCTGGTACTCCTGTGATCCGACTCCTGCCCGTTCTGCTGCCTGCTGTGCGCCTGCCCGTCCGCCGGGAGGCCCGCCATGGATGATTTCGTCCGCATCGTCGAAGTGGGCCCGCGCGATGGTCTGCAGAACGAAGCACAGCCGGTGGCCACCGCCGACAAGATCGAACTGATCCGGCAGTTGTCGCTGACCGGCCTGCGCACCATCGAGGCCACCAGTTTCGTCAGTCCGCGCTGGGTGCCGCAGCTGGCCGATGCCGCCGAGGTCTACGCCGGCATCGAGCGCCGCCCCGGCATCGCCTATCCGGTGCTGGTCCCCAACGAACAGGGCTACGATCGGGCACGCGCGGTCGGCGTGGAGGAAGTGGCCGTGTTCACCGCCGCCTCGGAAACCTTCAACCGCACCAACACCAACGCCGGCATCGACGAATCGCTGGCACGCTTCGCGCCGATCCTGGCGCGCGCCAAAGCCGACGGGGTGAAGGTGCGCGGCTACGTCTCCACCGTGCTCGGCTGCCCGTACCAGGGCGAGGTCGCGGTGAGCGAAGTGGTCCGCGTGGCACGTGCGCTGCATGACATGGGCTGTTACGAAATTTCGCTGGGCGACACCATCGGCGTGGGCACCCCGCGCAAGGCGCGGGCGATGCTGCATGCGGTCGCCGCCGAGGTGCCGATGGCCGCGCTGGCGGTGCACTTCCACGACACCTACGGACAGGCGCTGGCCAACATCGATGCCTGCCTGGAGGAAGGCGTGCGCGTGGTCGATTCGGCCGTATCCGGCGCCGGCGGCTGCCCCTATGCCAAGGGAGCCAGCGGCAACGTCGCCAGCGAAGACGTGGTGTACCTGCTGCATGGCATCGGCATGCGCACGGGTATCGACCTGTCGGCGCTGGCCACCACCGGCCGCTGGCTCGCCGCACGGCTGGGCCGGCAGACCGGCAGCAAGACCGGCAAGGCGCTGGCGGCCACATGAGCCGCAGCGGCCCGCGCAGGGACGTCGCGGTCGGTGACCATCTCACCGCCCACGTCCACGCGCTGGCCGCCCTGGATCGCGCCCTGGCGCAGCCGCCGGACGAACAGGGCCTGCGCCCCCTGCTGCGCGAGGTGCAGCAGGCCCTTACCCAGGCCATGGACGAGCGCCAGCTGGCGCTGCGCCGCTACGCCGCGCTGTTCGACGCGGTACCCGACCCGGTCAGCATCCTCAGCCAAACCGGCGTGGTGCTGGACCTCAACAAGGCCGGCGTGCGCGCCTACGGACGGCCGCGCGAGGAGATCGTCGGCCAGCCGATCGAACTGTTGAACCCGGACCTGCCCAGCGACCACCTCGACCCGGTCTGGGAAGCGCTGCGCCGCGATGAAACCTACGTCATCGAGGTGACCAACATGCGCGGCGATGGCAGCCGCTTCCCCGTGGAAGTGCATTCGGCCGGCTTCGAGCACCAGGGCGAGCACTGCATCGTGGCGGTAGCGCGTGACCTCAGCAGCCGCTGGCAGGCCGAATCGCGCTACCGGTTGCTGATGGAATCCATCGACAAGGGCGTGGTCCTGTTCGATACCCACCTGCGCGTGGTCTCGGCCAACCCGGCCGCGCATCGCATCCTCGGCATGGCCGGCAACGGCGGCAGCCTGCAGGCGATGCTGGCCCCGGACGACTGGATCTGCGTGGACGAACATGGCCACCCGCTCACCCGCGAGCAGTGGCCGGCCGCGGTGTCGCTGCGCACCGGGCGCACCATCCGCAGCACCATCGTCGGGCTGTACCACCGCCCGCGCGGGCGCATGATCTGGATCTCCACCACCAACGTGCCGGTGTTCGGCACCGGCCGCGATTGCCCGGACCACGTGTTCGGGCTGTTCAGCGACATCACCGAGCTCAAGCGCAACAACGCCCTGTTCGACCGCGCCCAGTCGCTGGCGCACATCGGCGGCTGGGAATGGGATCGCGGCCTGCAGCGCCTGTACCTGACCGACGAGGCCAGCCGCATCCTCGGCCAGTCGCTGCCGCTCACCGACATGGCGCACCTGCTGGAATGCCTGCGCCTGGATGATCGCTCGCAGCTGCAGCAGGCGCTGCTTGAGGTGATCGACCGGCAGGTGCCGTTCGAGTTGGAACTGCAGGGCCAGCGCGGCGACGGGCACTCGTTCTGGGTGCGCATGATCGGCGAGGCCGAGCCCGGTGACGTCAACGCCGCACGCATCGCCGGCACCGTGCAGGACATCACCGCGCGCAAGCAGGCCGAGGAAACCCTGCGCATCCAGGCCCGCACCGACCCGCTCACCGGCATCATGAACCGCGATGCGGTGCTCAACGACCTGGCCACGCGCATGGCCAACCCCACCCATTGCCAGGTGGCGGTGCTGTACATCGACCTGGACCGCTTCAAGACCGTCAACGACCTGCTCGGCCACAACGCTGGCGACGAACTGCTGATCGATGCCACCCGCCGCATCGCCACCGCGATCGGTACCGAAGGCCTGCTGGCGCGTTTTGGCGGCGACGAGTTCCTGGTGATCTGCGACACCCGCGACCAGGCCGACCAGCCCGAGCGCCTGGCCGAGGCGATCACCCGCGGCTTCAGCACCCCGTTCCGCTTCGGGGCCGACGAGTTCGCGGTGACCACCAGCATCGGCATCGCGCGCGCGCCGCAGGACGGGCTGCGTCCGCAGCAGCTGATCCAGAACGCAGACATCGCCATGTACGACTGCAAGCGCCGCACCCGCAACGGCTGGCAGGTGTTTTCCCCGGAACTGGCGCAGCGCCAGAACGACCGGCTGCAGATCGAAAGCCGCCTGCACCGTGCGCTGGACGATGACGAGTTCCACCTGGTCTACCAGCCGCAGGTCAACCTGCACAACGGCCAGCTGGTGGCCGCCGAAGCGTTGATCCGCTGGCGCAACTCGCAGTTGGGCGAGCTGCGCCCGGACATCTTCATCGGGCACGCCGAAAGCACCGGCGACATCGTGCGGATCGGCTTGTGGGTGCTGCGCGAGGCGTGCCGACAGGTGCGGGCGTGGCAGGATGCCGGGCTGGGCATCGTGCGAGTGGCGGTCAATGTGTCCTACCGCCAGTTCGTCGGCGAGGACCTGGCCCGCAACGTGGGCCAGGTGCTGGACGAATTCGGCCTGCCCGGCACCGCGCTGGAGCTGGAGTTCACCGAACGGGTGCTGATCGAGGATGCCCCGGACACCCTGCAGACCTTCGCGCGCCTGCGCGAGATGGGCGTGCTGCTGACCATCGACGATTTCGGCGAAGGCTACAGCGCCCTCAACTACCTGCGCCGGCTGCCGATCCACGGGCTCAAGCTCAGCCAGCTGTTCGTCGAGGGCGTGCCCGGCAACCGCTCGGACGTGGCGGTGTGCGAAGCGGTCTGCGGCATTGCGCGCAGCCTGGGCCTGGGGCTGGTCGCCGAAGGCATCGAATCGGAGCCGCAGCGGCAGTTCCTGCAGGGGCTGGGAGTGGCCGTGGGCCAAGGCTTCCTGTTTGCGCCCGGGCTGGCGCCGGACGAGTTCGCACGGCGCCTGGCGCAGCGCCACTGAGCGCCGCGCGCAGCGCACAACGGCGACAGCGCCGGCTTCCGCTAGAATCGGCGGTTCTTGAACCAGCGGAAACACGCAATGCAGCTGTCTTCTGTCCGCGCCGTCATCACCGGCGGCGTCTCCGGCCTGGGCCTGTCCGTGGCCCAGTACCTGGTGGCCCACGGCGCCAAAGTCGCCCTGTTCGACCTCAACGACGACAAGGGCGCGGCCGCCGTGGCCGAACTGGGCGAGGCCAACGCCCGCTATTTCACCACCAATGTCAGCGATGAAGCGGCCGTGGCGGCGCAGATCGATGCCGCGCACGACTTCCTCGGCGGCCTCAATGCGGCGATCAGCTGCGCCGGCATCCTCGGCGCCGGGCGCGTGCTGGGCAAAGAGGCCCCGATGCCACTGGCCAGCTTCCAGAACACGGTGATGGTCAACCTGGTTGGCAGCTTCAACGTCGCCAAGGCCGCCGCCAACCGCATGCAGCACAACACGCCCGGCGACGACGGCGAGCGCGGGGTGATCATCAACACCGCCAGCGTCGCCGCCTATGAAGGCCAGATCGGCCAGGCCGCCTATGCCGCGTCCAAGGGCGGCGTGGTCAGCATGACCCTGCCGATGGCACGCGAACTGTCGCGCTTCGGCATCCGCGTGATGACCATCGCCCCGGGCATCTTCTGGACTCCGATGGTCGATGGCATGCCGCCGGCCGTGCAGGAATCGCTGGCCGCGTCGATCCCGTTCCCGCCGCGCCTGGGCAAGCCGGACGACTTCGCCGGCCTGGTCGGCCATATCCTCGGCAACACCTACCTCAACGGCGAGACCATCCGCCTGGACGGTGCGGTGCGTCTGGCACCCAAGTAAGCACGTCCGCCGTAGCGGCGGACACCGCAGGGCACCCGGCATGGTGCCCGCCACCTCCCACKAACCGACCTTCAGTCCATGAAAGCCAACGACATCAAGAAAGGCAACGTCGTCGAGTACAACAACGGCGTCTACCAGATCCGCGACATCGAACGCAGCTCGCCGCAGGGCCGCGGCGGCAATGTCCGCTTCCGCTTCATCATGTACAGCGTGCCGGGCGGCAACAAGCTCGATGCCAGCTTCGACGCCGACGACAACCTGCCGGAAGTCGAGCTGCTGCGCCGCCAGTCCACCTATTCCTACAAGGACGGCGATGCGTTCGTGTTCCTGGACGACGAGGACTACACCCCGTACATGGTCGATGCCGACGTGCTGGGCGATGACGCCGGCTACATCACCGACGGCCTGACGGGTATCTACGTGCAGGTGATCGACGAAACCCCGGTGGGCGTGCAGCTGCCGACCAGCGTGGTGCTGGAAGTGGTCGAGACCCCGCCGGAAATGAAGGGGGGCACCGCCACCAAGCGTCCAAAGCCGGCCAAGCTCAGCACCGGGATCGAGATCATGGTGCCGGAGTACATCGCCAACGGCGAACGCGTGCTGGTCAACACCGCCACCGGTGAATTCGCCGGCCGTGCCGACTAAGCGCATCGCCCTGCTGGCTTGCCTGTCCCTGCTCGCGGCGTGTTCGCCGCGAGCAGCGGACGGCACTGTGGACGGGGTGGATGCCGCCTCGCCCGTGGTCGGCAAGGAGGCCGTCGCCGCACCGGAAATCCCTTCCCAATCGCCGGCGACGGAAAACCCGCTGATCGAGGCCGACGCCAACACCGGCATGCCGGATCTGGACGACCTCGAGCGCGCGCGCGCCAACGCTGGCTGCGAGGTATCCAACGACATCGGCGATGTGGACGACATCCGCATCTACTGCGCGATGCCCGCCGATGTCCGCGCGTTTCTTGAGCGCGAAAACACCTGCCAGCATTTCGCGGGCGAAGAAGCCTACGACCAAGAACGTCGCGTCGAGCTTGAGGCCGCCGACAAACGCTACTGCCAGGGCCGCGAACGGATCTTCGCCGATCTGTACGAACGTCACCATGCGGATTGCGCCCTGCGCGAGGCGTTGATCGGCGTGGGCAACCGCTACGACCTGTTCACCGACGTCGCGCCGGATCACTGCCGCCCGCAGGACGTGCGCTGACCCGCCCAGCGGTTACGGCTTGGCCGCCAGCGCAGGCGCGCCGGCGAAATCCCCACAGCCGTGGTACTGCCGCGCGCCCACGGTCAGCATCGCCGTGGTCCCGAACGTCTGCCCGCTCATGTCGTCCTGGCAGACCGTGCGCTGGAAGGTCAGCTTGATATCGGTGCCATCGGCGGCCTTGCCAGACCAGCCATCCTTCCCTTGGGTCGGGGTGGGGATCTCGAAGGTGCGCTGCCCGTAGTCGGTTTCCACGCGCAGGCTTGGCGTTGCGCCCGCGGGGACTTCGGCTACCCAGCCGGGCTCGTTGCCGGTCGCGCGGAAGCCCGCATGGGCCGTGCTTCCAGCGGCGGGCGCGGGCGCTGCCGCGCCTTCTTCGCCCGAGCCGGTGCAGATGCGATCGGCCTCACCCTTCAGGCTGAGCGCGCCTTCGGTGGTGCCCTTGGTCCAGAACGTGTTGCCCTGCCCGTCGCCGTATTTGGCACCGGAGGCGGCGACCTCCGAAGACATCGCATAGGTCCGCTCGCCCACCACCACCGTGGCCGAATCCTGGCCGCGATAGGTCGCGTGTACGGCCACATCGCCGCACTGGAAAGCATAGCTGCGCTCATCGGTGGTCGCGGCGGCCGGCGGTGGCGGTGCTTCGCTTGCAGCGCCTGCCGACGCGGCGCCGTCGCCCTGCTGCGCGGGCTGGCAGGCGCTCAGTCCGGCCGCGATGGCCAGGCTCAAAAGCCATGGGGATGCACGCATGTTGGACTCCTTGCGGTTGTTGCGATCAGCCAACCATCCTAGCCCGCAGGCTGCAGCGGGAGGTGAAGCAGCCCTGACTCCACGGGCTGCGGCATCGGTTCAGACCGCGCGCGGCGGCAGCAGTGCGATCGACAGCAGGTGCACGCCGGCCGCGTTCGATGCACTGGCCCACACCCGCAGCAGGCGCAGCGCGCGCGCGTGTTCGCCGGCCGCGTCGGCATACCGCAGCCGCACGTCACTGGATACCAGGGTCAGCTGCCCGCACACCAGTGACTCCACTGCGGCCTGCTCGAGCGCGGTGATCCGCAGCTGCCCGGTTGACCACCCCGTGAGGCAGGGATGGGCGCCCAGCCACTGCCCTGCCCCGTCACTGAAGAACAACGAGGGCGACAGCCAGGCCTGCAGTGCGTCCACGTCATGCGCCAACAGCAGCTGCAGCACCTGTGCCTCGGCCGTGGCGATGGTGGTATCAATCACGGTGGTACTCATCTCATTCCTCCCGGCCTTGCCGCCATGGCCAGCGCCAGCGGCGTGCGCCCTGCACCAGTACGTAGAACAGCGGCACGAAGAACACCGCCAGCACGGTGGCGGTCAGCATCCCGCCGAATACCCCGGTGCCGATCGCATGCTGGGTTTCAGCCGACGCGCCGGTGGCCAGCATCAACGGCACCACGCCCAGCGCGAACGCCAGCGACGTCATCAGGATCGGGCGCAGCCGCAGCCGTGCCGCCTCGATCGCCGCGTCAACCAGGCCATGCCCCTGCAACTGCAGCTGGCGCGCAAACTCCACGATCAGGATCGCGTTCTTGGCCGACAGCCCGATCACGGTGATCATTCCGACCTTGAAGAACACATCGTTGGGCAACCCGCGCAACAGCACGGCCGCCACCGCGCCCAGCAGGCCCAGCGGCACCACCAGCAGCACTGCCGCCGGGATCGACCAGCTTTCATACAGCGCGGCCAGCACCAGGAACACCACCAGCATCGACAGCAGCATCAGCCACGGCGCCTGCGCACCGGAGGCGCGCTCCTGCAGCGACTGCCCGGTCCAGGCCAGTGCGAAGCCGGCCGGCAACTGCCGCGCCAGCCGCTCCATCTCGGCCATGGCCTGGCCGCTGGACGCGCCCGCTGCCGCATTGCCGGACAGGCTCAGCGACGGGAAGCCCTGGTAGCGTTCCAGCTGCAAGGGCGTCTGCGACCACACCGGGGTGACCAGCTCGGCCAACGCCACCATGCCGCTATTGGCATTGCGCACATGCAGCTTGAGCACGTCATCCACCTGCATGCGGTGCGGTGCGTCTGCCTGCACGATCACCTGTTGCAGGCGGCCCGCATTGGGGAAATCGTTGACGTACTGCGAGCCCATCGCCGCCGACAGCGTGTCACTGATCGCACTGAAGCCCACGCCCATGGCCTGCGCCTTGTGTCGGTCGATCTCCAACCGCACGGTGCTGCCCGCTGGCAGGCCTTCGGCATGCACGTCGCGCAGCAGCGGGCTTGCGGCGGCCAGCGCCAGCAGCTGCTGTTGTGCCGCCTGAAGCTGCGCCGGGCCCTGGCCGCTACGGGCCTGCAGGCGCAGGTCGAACCCGGACGAGGTGCCCAGGCTGTCGATGGCCGGCGGCGTCACCACGATCACCTGGCCTTCCGGCGCGGCGGCCATGGCCTGCTGCGCGCGTTCCACCTCGTCGGCCACGGTGGCACCGGCGCGCGCGTCCCACTCGTTGAGCATGGTGTAGGCCATCGCCGCGTTCGGCCCGGACCCCGCGAAGCTGTAGCCCATGATCGCCTGGTTGGAGGCGATGCCCGGGCGTGCGGCGATGTGCGTCTCGTAGCGTTGCATCACCTCCAGGGTGCGCTCGGCGGTGGCATCGGCCGGCAGCTGGATGGAGGTCATGAAGTAGCCCTGGTCCTCTTCGGGCAGGAACGCGCCGGGCAGCAGGTGCAGACCCATCCCCAAGGCCACCACGAGGGCGGCGAACACGGCCATGCTGCGCCCACCGCGCTGCAGGATGCGCACCACCTGCCCCTGGTAGCCGTCGGTCATGCGCGCCATGCCGCGATTGAACGCACCGAAGAAGCCGCCTCGCCCGTGGTGGCCGCGCGTGCTCGGCTTGAGCAGCGTGGCACACAGCGCGGGGGTAAGGGTCAGCGCGAGCAGCGCCGAGAACAGGATCGATACCGCCATGGCCAGGCTGAACTGCCGGTAGATCGCGCCCACCGAACCGTCGGCAAGCGCCATCGGAATGAACACGGCGGTGAGCACCAGGGTGATGCCAATCACCGCACCGGTGAGCTCCTTCATCGCCTTGGCGGTGGCCTCGCGGGGTGGCAGGCCTTCTTCGGCCATGATCCGCTCAACGCCTTCCACCACCACGATGGCATCGTCGACGATGATGCCAATCGCCAGCACCATGCCGAACATGGTCAGCACGTTGATCGAAAAGCCCGCCGCCAGCATGACCGCGAAGGTGCCCAGCAGCGCGATCGGCGCCACGATGGCCGGGATGAGTGTGTAGCGGATGTTCTGCAGGAACAGGTACATCACCGCAAACACCAGCACCATCGCCTCGACAAGGGTGATCAGCACTTTCTGGATCGAGATCGCCACGAATGGCGCGGTGTCGAACGGCACCGTGGACTCCATGCCCACCGGCAGGGTTGGCGCGAGTTCGGCCATGCGCGCGCGTACCGCGCCGGCCACCTTCACTGCGTTGGCGCCGGGCGACAACTGGATGGCCGCCGCGGTTGCCGGCGCGCCGTTTTCGCGTGTGGACCACGCATAGTTTTCCGCGCCCATCTCGACCCGGGCAACATCACCGATRACCACCCGGGAGCCATCCGGATTGGCGCGCAGCACGATGGCCGCGAACGCCTCCGGCGTACTCAGCTGGCCCTCCACGGTGAGGGGAATGGTGACCCGCTGGCCCGGCAGCGCCGGCGAATCGCCGACCCGGCCGGGGGCGATCTGCGCATTCTGTTCGCTGATCGCGGTGGTCAGGTCGCCCAGAGTGAGGCGGTAGGCCACCAGCTGGGCGGGGTCAACCCAGATCCGCATGGCGCGTTCGGCACCGAACAGCTGCACGCGACCCACGCCGTCGATGCGCCGCAGTTCTTCGACGATGTTGCGCGCCATGTAGTCGCTCAGAGCCACTTCGTCCAGGCGGCCATCGGTGGAGCGCAGCCCGACCAGCATCAGGAAGCCCGAATCGGCGGCCTCCACGCCAAGCCCGTTCTGGCGCACCGCCTGCGGCAGCCGCGATTCGATCGCCTTGATGCGGTTCTGTACGTCCACCTGGGCCAGCTCCGGATCGGTGCCCGGGCGGAAGGTAGCGGTAATGGAGGCCTCGCCCGAGGTGTCGGTGGACGAGGAGAAATACAGCAGGTGCTTGACCCCGGACAGCTCGCGCTCGATCAGCCCGACCACGGCATCGTTCATGGTCTGCGCCGACGCGCCGGGATAGCTGGCATAGATGCTGATGCTGGGCGGCGCGACGCTGGGATAGCGCTCGATCGCCAGGCGCGGAATGGCCAGCGCTCCGGCCAGCACCACGAAAATAGCCAGCACCCACGCAAACACCGGGCGCTCAATGAAAAACTGCGGCATGCAACTTCCTCTCGCCGGCGCACCGCCGCGAAAGCAGCCGGTGCAGTGGCATCGTCATCCACAAAAAAGGTTCTTCGTCGTACTGCGGGATTGCTCAAGCCACTGCGATGCAAGAGCAAGAGCTACTGTCCGCGCCTGCACCGGGCTGGGCAGGTGCGGGTGGGGTTACGGGACACGCTGCAAGTCCCGCTCCGCGGCCCGGCCCAGCCGCTGGCGGCTGGGCGTTCG
>NZ_JBFULB010000082.1:0-13807 GCF_056400545.1 Stenotrophomonas sp. P5_A8
ACATTCGCCGGAAAGGGTAGAGGGGCCCGGCGCCCGATCCACCGACAGCCGCTTGAGGCGAAACAAAGGAGGAGAGGGCGGCCGCAGGCCGACGCCGGGGGACATTCGCCGGAAAGGGTAGAGGGGCCCGGCGCCCGATCCACCGACAGCCGCTTGAGGCGAAACAAAGGAGGAGAAGGCGGCCGCAGGCCGACACCGGGGGACATTCGCCGGAAAGGGTAGAGGGGCCCGGC
The DNA here is from genome assembly GCF_056400545.1 of Stenotrophomonas sp. P5_A8. Taxonomy (NCBI): domain Bacteria; kingdom Pseudomonadati; phylum Pseudomonadota; class Gammaproteobacteria; order Lysobacterales; family Lysobacteraceae; genus Stenotrophomonas; species Stenotrophomonas sp. P5_A8. The sequence goes on from NZ_JBFULB010000082.1 coordinate 234, forward strand.
GCCCGACCCACCGACAACCGCTTGTCTTCCGCACCAGCGCCCATGACCTGTGGCCCCCTCCCCCGGCCCTTGCGGCTGCTACGCTTGCCGGGTTTTCCTCTACGGTGCCGCCCGCAATGCCCAGAACGCTGCCCTTGTCCCTGCTGCTGCTCGCCGCCCTAGGCGGTGCTGCCCACGCGGCGCCGACGCCGATCACCATCGAGCAGGCCATGGCCGACCCGGACTGGATCGGTCCGCCGGTCGAAAGCGCCTGGTGGTCCTGGAACAGCCAGCAGGTCGAGTACCAGCTCAAGCGCACCGGCAGCCCCGTGCGCGACACCTTCCGCCAGCCCGTCAACGGCGGCGTGGCCGCCCAGGTCGCCGATGACCAGCGCGGCACCCTCGACGTGGACARCACGGTGTACGACAGCGCGCGCCAGCGTGCGGTGTTCGTACGCAATGGCGATGTGTTCCTGCGCGACCTGCGCAGCGGCGCGCTGACCCAGCTGACCCGCAGCTCGGAGAAGTCCAGCGCGGTCAACTTCGCCCGCGATGGCGGGGTGATCTGGCGCACCGGGCAGAACTGGTTCCACTGGACCGCCGCCGGCGGCGTGCAGCAGGTGGCCAGCCTGAAAGCCGAAAAAAATCCCGACGAGGCGCCCAAGGCCGACGTGTTGCGCGACCAGCAGCTGCGCACCCTGGCCACGCTGCGCAACGACCGCGCCCAGCGCGACGCGCTCAAGGCGCAGGAAGCCAGCTGGCGCCGTGCCGATGGCACCCGCGCGCCGGGCCCGGTGTACCTCGGCGCCGAGGTGGAGATCGTCGACAGCGTGCTGTCCCCGGACACCCGCAGCCTGATCGTAGTCACCAAACCGAAGAGCTTCGATGAAGGCCGCGGCGGCAAGATGCCCAAGTACGTGACCGAATCCGGCTACGAGGAATTCGAAGACACCCGCACCCGCGTGGGCCGCAACGATCCCGAACCGCACACGCTGTGGCTGGTCGATGCGGTGACCGGCACGGTCAAGCCGCTGTCGCTGGACGGCCTGCCGGGTATCGGCACCGATCCGCTCGCCGCACTGCGCAAAGCCGCCGGCAAGGACGCGCTCAAGGGCAACCGTCCGGTCGAAGTGCTGGCCGGCCCCGGCACTCCCGGCATCCGCTGGAGCGCCGATGGCCAGCAAGCCGCGATCATGCTGCGCGCCAACGACAACAAGGACCGCTGGCTCACCAGCGTCAGCCCGGCCAGCGCCAAACTCGAAAACCGCCACCGCTTGACCGACGCGGCCTGGATCAACTGGAGCTTCAACGATTTCGGCTGGTCCAACGACAACCGCACGCTGTGGCTGCTGTCGGAGGAATCGGGCTACTCGCACCTGTACACCCAGCAGGGCACGGCCAAGCCGCAGGCGCTGACCGGCGGCAAGTGGGAAACCTCGATGCCGGTGCCCAGCGCCGACGGCCGCGGTTTCTACTTCCTCTGCAACCAGCAGAGCCCCGGCGACTACGAAGTGTGCGCGGTGGACAATGCCAGCAGGCAGGTGCGCGAACTGACCTCGCTCAACGGCGTGGAAGACTTCTCGCTGTCCCCGGATGGCCAGCAGCTGCTGGTGCGCTACTCCGGCGCCTACCTGCCGACCCAGCTGGCCGTGGTGCCCGCTGCCGGTGGCCAGGCCAAGGTACTCACCGATACCCGCAGCGCCGCCTTCAAGGCCCGCGAGTGGATCCAGCCCAAGCTGGTGCAGGTGCCGTCCAAGCATGGCGCCGGTGTGGTCTGGGCCAAGTACTACGGCCCGGAAAACCCCGAGCCGGGCAAGCAGTACCCGATCGCCATGTTCGTGCACGGCGCCGGCTACCTGCAGAACGTGCACCAGCAGTACCCGGCCTATTTCCGCGAGCAGATGTTCCACAACCTGCTCGTGCAGAAGGGCTACATCGTGCTGGACATGGACTACCGCGGCAGCGCCGGCTACGGCCGCAACTGGCGTACGGCGATCTACCGCAACATGGGCCACCCGGAACTGGAAGACTACAAGGACGGCCTGGACTGGCTGGTGGAGACCAGACAGGGTGCCCGTGACCACGCCGGCATCTACGGTGGCTCCTACGGCGGCTTCATGACCTTCATGGCGCTGTTCCGTTCGCCGGGCACGTTCAAGGCCGGTGCGGCGCTGCGCCCGGTGGTGGACTGGCACCAGTACAACCACGGCTACACCGCCAACATCCTCAACACCCCGGACATCGATCCGGAGGCCTACCGCATCTCCTCGCCGATCGAGTATGCCGAAGGCCTGCAGGACCACCTGCTGATCGCGCACGGGATGATGGATGACAACGTGTTCTTCCAGGATTCGGTCAACCTCACCCAGAAGCTGATCGAACTGCACAAGGACAACTGGTCCATCGCGCCCTACCCGCTGGAGCGCCACGGCTACGTGCGTCCGGATTCCTGGCTGGACCAGTACAAGCGCATCCTCAAGCTGTTCGAAGAAAACCTGAAGTAAGCCCGCGATGACGTCGGTTGCCACTGACGCACCGCACACCGCGGCGACGATCGATATCGTCGCCGCGGTCGTTTTCGATGCCAGCGGCCGCGWGCTGGTCGTGCGCAAACACGGCTCGGACACCTTCATCCAGCCCGGCGGCAAGCCCGAGCCCGGGGAAGCACCGCTGGCCGCGCTGGCGCGTGAGCTGCAGGAGGAACTCGGGGTCATCCTGGACCCTGCCAGCGCGCGCGCACTGGGCCGGTTCGAGGCCTGGGCCGTACACGAAGCCGGGCACCGCGTGCGTGCCCGGGCCTTCTGGGTGACCGTGATCGGCACGCCCCGGCCACAGGCGGAAATCGCCGAACTGGCCTGGGTCCCGTTGCATCCGCCGCATGGGCGGCGCTTGGCAGCGTTGAGTGCAGACCATATCCTGCCGGCGGCCGCGCTCGCGGTGGCGACGACCTGACGGTCGCCGCCGGCCCACCAGGACACCGGATGTCAACGATTCCCCCGCAACTGCCGCACGCCAGGCCAACGCTCGCGCCGGGCGCGCCGCCAAGATTCCTCGCCCCCCTGGCCCAGTCGGTGCTGGTGGTCTGCGCCGCATCGGCGCTGTCCTGGCTCTTGCTGGTGCCCCTCGCCGCGTCGGCCTCCAGCGCCGAGTGGGTCCGCCAGATGGTCCAGGGCCATGACCTGTCGTGGCTGTCGCCCGCGCTGCACTGGCTGGGCGCACACGCCGTGGCGGTGAGCGTGGCCGGGCTGCTGACCTGCCTGGCCGGCGTGGCCGCCTGCTGGGGCATGTTGCGCCGCCAGGGCTGGGCGCTGTGGCTGTTCATCGTGTTGCTGGTCGCCACCGCCGCGTCGAACTTCGCCGCTACCTGGGTGATCGACGATGCCGTCCGCCACCTGCTGGCGTACCTGGCCCCGCACGCCGACGCCAGCGACATGCGCGAGTTGCGCCTGCAGCGGCTGTTCTTCACCGGTACCGCGCTGGGCACCTCGATCGCCTTTGCGGTGCTGCATGTATGGCTGGTGGTGCGCCTGCTGCGCGCCGATGTGCTGGCGTACTTTCGTCGCTGATCCCCTCTTCTCCGCTCCGCCCTCAAGGATGATGTTGTGACCCTTGCTGTATCCACGTTCCGCCGCGCCCTGGCTGCGCGTTGCCTGATGGTGTTCGTCCTGGCGCTGACCAGCCTGCCCGCCGCCGCCGAGTCGATGCAGTGCGGCACGTTCACGGCCGAAGACACCGGCACCACGCTGACGCTGCAAAGCCCGAACCAGGGGTTCCGGCAGATTCCGGAACAGCCGCCCGAACCGTATCTGGTCAGCCGCCTGGGCAACGAACTGAAGCTGGCCGACCTGGACAACGGCGGTGTCTGGTCGCTGACCGTGCAGGAGGGCGGGCGCCTCCTCAGCGATGGCGTCAGCGCGTACCGGCTGCAACGGGCGGCCCGCTGCCAGCCCGCCAGTGTGTTCCCGCCCCCCTCGTGCCGCGCGCAGATCGGCACCTGTCTGCATGACCTCCCGCTGGCCAACAGCGCCACGCTGCGCCAATGGTGCGAGGAGGGCGTGCCCGCAGCGTGCAAGGGCCTGCTCGCCAACTACCAGTCGGAGGCCCGCGACGCGCCCAACGCGGCAACCCCGGCCGAAGACGACCCCGAGCTGGCCGAACCGGCGGTGTGCAAGCCGGACTCGGGCAGCTACGACCAGGCGGCCTGCCTGGAAGCCGCGCGCGAGGTGATGGGCAAGGCGATGGCCAAGGCCCTGCTCGGCGGGCTGGCCGCCGGCGACCCGGCACCGCTGCCGGCCGCACAGCTGGATGAGATCACCGCCCTGTGCAGGGCGCAGACCGCCGGTACGTTCTGCGCCAAGGCGGCCGATGCGCTGTGGGCCGCCGGGCGGCTGCTACCGGCGCGCGATGCCTTGCAGCTGGCCTGCACGCGCGGCCAAGACCCGCGCGCCTGCCAGCGGGCGGCGCCGCTGGCCGGGCTGGATGCCAGGGCGCTCGCCCCGGTGGCGGCCACCGCCCTGCCCTGCGGCAGCTACCTGGCCGACCAGGGACTGATGGATCACCTGGCCTTCGGCGATGGCGGCATGATCGACAGCGGCTTCGGCGGCAAGCTGCGGGCCCGTCTGGTCGATGGCGACATCCGCGTGCGCCATGACCAGGGCGACGACTTCGTGTTCAAGACGCTCGCCAACGGCAACCTGATCGGCATGGACAGCTGGAACCGCTTTGGTTACTACCAGCGCGTCGGCGAGGCGCAGCAGTGCAGCGCACCGGTGGTGTATGTGGAAACCCCGCTGCCGCAGGATTGCCCGGGCATCGGCCGTCCCGGCGCTGCGCAGGCCTGCTGCGCGGCAGGCAAGCTGCAGGGCTGCAACGCCGCCGGCCACCAGTTGGCACTGTCCGATCGCTGGGCGGACGCCGCGCCGTTCTACCTGAAGCTCTGCGCGGCCGGCGTACGCGAAGGCTGCGAGAACCTGGCCAGCGTGTATGAGCACACCGGCGACGAACAGCTGCCATCACAGATCGAAGCGATCTGTGCCAAGGATGGCAAGGGCACGCATGTGGCCTGCGATGTGCACGCCACGCGGAACTGGGCGCTGCTGCAGGTCAGCGCCGGGCTGGAAGCGATTGCCGCGCGGATGGCCGCCGAGGCGGAGGCGGAGGACGACGACAGCCCACCCGATGCGCCGGCCAAGGCGAAGGAACGGCCGGCCAGCAACCGCAAGGGCGGCCGTTGAGTGCACGCAGGCCGTACGCCGGCCTGCGGTAAAGTACGCGCCATGAACGAATTCGAGCGCGTGCGCGCCTATCTGACCGACCTGCAGGACCGCATCTGTGCGGCGATCGAAGCCGCCGACGGCAGCGCCCGGTTCGCCGAAGACGTGTGGCAGCGCGCCGAGGGCGGTGGCGGCCGCACCCGCATCCTGCGCGATGGCGCGGTGTTCGAGCAGGCCGGGATCGGCTTCTCCGATGTGGCCGGCACGCGCCTGCCGCCGTCGGCGTCGGCCAACCGCCCGGAACTGGCGGGCGCGTCGTGGCGCGCCACCGGGGTGTCACTGGTGTTCCACCCGGCCAACCCGTACCTTCCCACCACCCACGCCAACGTGCGTTATTTCCGCGCCGAGCGCGACGGCGTGGAAGTGGCCTCGTGGTTTGGGGGCGGTTTCGACCTCACCCCGTTCTACCCGTTCGATGAAGACGTGCAGCACTGGCATGGGATGGCGCGCGATCTCTGCGCCCCGTTCGGGCCCGAACGCTACGCCGCGCACAAGCGCTGGTGCGACGAATACTTCTTCCTGCGCCACCGCAATGAAACGCGCGGCGTGGGCGGGCTGTTCTTCGATGACCTGCACGGCGATTTCGAGCGCGATTTCGCCTACCTGCGCGCGGTCGGCGATGGCTTCCTGCAGGCCTACCTGCCGCTTGTGGAACGCCGCAAGAACATGCCCTACGGCGAGCGTGAGCGCGAGTTCCAGCTGTACCGCCGCGGCCGCTACGTCGAATTCAACCTGGTCTACGACCGCGGCACGTTGTTCGGCCTGCAGAGTGGCGGGCGCAGCGAGAGCATCCTGATGAGCCTGCCCCCGCGCGTGCGCTGGGAATATGGTTTCCAACCCGAGGCCGGCAGCGATGAAGCGCGCCTGGCCGATTACCTGGTGCCGCGCGACTGGGTGTGAGCGATGCGCCCCTCGCCGGCTGCATCACCGCTTGAAAGCAGCCACCCATGGGGTGGCTCTACCGGATATGGATATCGCATGCGCCCGGTAGTGGCGCCGGCACCGGCTGGATATCGCACACGGCCGGTGGTGGCCCCGCCACGGTAGAGCCACGCCATGCGTGGCTGGGCACTCCCCGGACAGCCTCCACCCATCCGGTGGCGCTACCCCTTCTTCGGCACGATGGTGATGTGGCCGTTGATTTCCAGCACGGCCAGCGCGACGTCGTCGATGGACAGGCAGCCCTGCTGGCGTAGCGCCGCGTCGAGGTCGGCCGGGGTCACCAGCTCGCGCTTGAGCACTGAATCGAGCACCTTGCCATCGCGTGCGATCAGCACCGGCTCGCCTTCGACCAGATTTTCCACGCGTCGGCTGCGCGTGGACAGCCAACCCACGCCGTAATTGATCGAGATGAGCGTGGCGGCCAGCAACAGGCCACCGCCCAGCGAGGTGTCCTTGCCGAGCAGTGCGTTCTGCACTGCGTTGCCGAGCAGCACGATCAGCAGCACATCGAACGGGGTGATCTGGCCCAGCGCGCGCTTGCCCGACAACCGCACCATGCCCAGCACCACCACGTACACCACCACCGCGCGCAGGATGAATTCCCACCACGGCATGGCCAATGCAAACAGATCGCTCATTCCGGTCTCCCCAATCCAGGTCACAGCATGCGGCGCGCATGTGGTCGGCGGCAATACGGGGCGATAGGGGGGGATGGCCGGTGCCGCGCGGGCAGTTTCCAACGCCGCAMATAAAAAGCCCCGCCGACCAGGGGGAGGTCAGCGGGGCCGGGGAACGGGCGCTTGGGGAGTAGCCCCCGTTCCGAGATCTGCTCCAGGGGATGGGAGAGATCCACAACAGGCGTTGCGCCTGTCGAGGTCTATAAAAGCACCTCGAACATTGATAGTTCGTGAAGGGGCCCAATTAATGAAAGGGGTGTAGGGGAAACATTCATCCGAGAGTCAGTTAATCGGCCAGCAATGAACCGATTCAGCTGTTTTCCCGTGATTCCCGTCTCAGTGGGCCTCATCCCAGTTATCACCCACACCGGCGTCCACCACCAGCGGCACCCGCAACTTGGCCGAAGACGACATCAAGTCGATCACCTGGGAACGCAAGGTTTCCAGAAAACTACTTTCGCTTTCGAACACCAGTTCATCGTGCACCTGCATGATCATCCGCGCCTGGTCGCCCTGGCCCTGCAGCCAGTCGTCCACCTTCACCATCGCGCGCTTGATGATGTCCGCTGCGGTGCCCTGCATCGGGGCGTTGATCGCCGCGCGTTCAGCCCCGGCGCGCAGGCCCTGGTTGCGGGCGTGGATGTCGTTCAGGTACAGCCGGCGGCCCTCCAGGGTTTCCACGTAACCCTGGTCGCGGGCCTGCTGGCGCATGCGCTCCATGAAGTCGCGCACGCCGGGATAACGGCTGAAGTACAGCGCCACGTAATCCTGGGCCTGGCCGCGGTCGATGCCCAGGTTGCGGGCCAGCCCGAACGCACTCATGCCGTACATCAGGCCGAAGTTGATCGCCTTGGCGGCACGGCGTTCGTTGGGGGTGACCTCGTCCAGTGCCCGCCCGAAGACCTCGGCGGCGGTGGCGCGGTGCACGTCCACACCCTGTTCGAAGGCGCGTACCAGGCCCGGGTCCTCGGACAGGTGGGCCATGATCCGCAGCTCGATCTGCGAGTAATCGCAGGCCAGGATCTTGCGCCCCGGCGGGGCGACGAAGGCGCGGCGGATGCGGCGCCCGTCCTCGGTGCGGATCGGGATGTTCTGCAGGTTCGGGTCGGAGGAGGACAGCCGGCCGGTGGCGGCACCGGATTGGTGGTAGCTGGTGTGCACCCGGCCGGTGTCCGGATTGACCATCTCCGGCAGCTTGTCGGTATAGGTGCTGCGCAGCTTGGCCAGCCCGCGGTACTCCAGGATCACCCGCGGCAGCTCGTGCTGCTCGGCGATCGCCTCCAGCGCCTCTTCATTGGTGCTGGGCTGGCCCTTGGGGGTCTTCACCAGCGCCGGCAGCTTCAGTTCGTCGAACAGCACGGCCTGCAGCTGCTTGGGCGAATCCAGGTTGAAGGTGTGCCCGGCCAGTTCGGTGGCCTTCTGCTGGGCCGCCAGCATGCGCACGCCCAGATCCTGGCTCTGCCGACGCAGCTCGGCCATGTCGATGTGTACGCCGTTGGCCTCGATCCGGGCCAGCACCGGCACCAGCGGCATCTCGATGTCGCGGTACACCCGCTGCAGCGACGGCGCTTCCAGCAGCTGCGGCTGCAGTGCCCGGTGCAGGCGCAGGGTGATGTCGGCGTCTTCGGCGGCGTAGCGGCCGGCCTCGTCCAGGCCCACCTGCGAGAACGGGATCTGCTTGGCACCCTTGCCGGCCACGTCCTCGAACTTGATCGTGGTGTAGCCCAGGTAGCGCATCGCCAGCGAATCCATGTCGTGGCGGGTGGCGGTGGAGTTGAGCACGAAGCTCTCGAGCATGGTGTCGTCGTGGTAGCCCTGCAGGTTCACGCCATGGCGGCGCAGCACGTGCAGGTCGTACTTGCCGTGCTGGCCGAGCTTCTTCTTGTCCGGGTTTTCCAGCACCGGGCGCAGCGCGGCCAGCACCAGCTCGATCGGCAGCTGCACCGGCGCACCGGGATAGTTGTGGCCCACCGGGATGTACGCGGCATGGCCGGGCTCGACCGCAAGGCTGATGCCGACCAGGTTGGCGCGCATCGCATCGAGCGCGTCGGTTTCGGTATCGAAGGCGATCAGCTCGGCCGCCTCGATGCGCTGCACCCAGGCATCGAGCTGTGCGGTGGTCAGCACCGTTTCGTAGTCACCCGGGGCCGACAGCGCCGGGTCGAGCGGCGCTGCCGCGTCGGCCGGGGCGCTGCGGGCGTAGCCGGCCGCAGTGCCACGCAGGCTCACCGCAGCGTCGCTGGCGGCCACTGCGGCGGCGGCCGGGCCACCCAGCTCCTTGAGCGCCTGGGTGAAGCCGTAGCGCAGGTACAGCTCGCCCAGCGTGGGCACGTCCGGATCGCGCAGGGCCAACGTGCGCGGGCTGGCATCCAACGGCACGCTGGTGCGGATGGTGACCAGCTCGCGGTTGAGCGGCAGGCGCTCCAGCGCGGCGCGCAGGTTTTCGCCGATCTTGCCCTTCATCCCCGGCGCGGCCGCCATCACCCCGTCCAGGTGCTGGTACTCGGCCAGCCACTTGGCGGCGGTCTTGGGACCGCACTTCTCCACGCCCGGCACGTTGTCCACGGCGTCGCCCATCAGCGCCAGCAGGTCGACGATCTGGTCGGCGCGCACGCCGAACTTCTCCATTACCGCCGCGTCCGAATCCATGCGGCTGCCGGTCATGGTGTTGACCAGTTCGATGCCCGGACGCACCAGCTGCGCGAAGTCCTTGTCACCGGTGGAGATGGTCACGTGCAGGCCGTCCTGGTGGCCCTGCAGCGCCAGCGTGCCGATCACATCGTCGGCTTCCACGCCGGGGATGCGCAGGATGCTCAGGCCGAGCGCTTCGACGATGCGGCACATCGGCTCGATCTGCGGGCGCAGCTCGTCGGGCATCGGCGGACGGTTGGCCTTGTAGTCGGCGTACAGGTCATCGCGGAAGGTCTTGCCGGGCGCATCGACCACGAACGCCACGTATTCCGGGCGCTCCTTCAGCGTGGCGCGCAGCATGTTGACCACGCCGAACAGCGCGCCGGTAGGTTCACCGTGGGCGTTGGTCAGCGGGGGAAGCGCGTGGAACGCGCGATACAGGTAACTGGACCCGTCAATCAGGACTAATCGGCTCATGTGACGATTCTACCCGCCCGGTCGCACGCGGTCCCTGCGCGGGCATCACGACCCATGGGGCATAATCCAGACCTCCCCGTACAAGGATCCTCGGCCCATGAAGACTCTGATGCTGGCTGGCCTGCTGTTGCTGGCCGGGTGCGCCACCACCGGCCGCGCGGGTTCGCCCCCGGTCGATGTCAGCGGTGCCGATGTCTCCAAGCGCACCCTGGACAACGGTGACACCGTCGAGGAATACCGCGTCGGCGGCCAGTTGCGCATGGTCAAGGTGAGCCCGTCGCGTGGCGCGGCGTACTACATGTACGACCGCAACGGCGATGGCCGCATGGACAGCGACAAGGACGGCGTCTCGCCGGTGTACTGGAAGCTCTACAGCTGGTGATGGCATACGCCGCGCTGCGGCCGCGCCCGGTGCTGGTACACCGCTTGCAGGCGCAGAAGTCTCTCCCGCCGTTTCGTTTTCCCGCATGAATACGCCCGAACGCCGCCAGTCGCCCGATCCAGTCCAGTTGCGCGCCGGCCTCACCGCCGAGCAACGCAAGGCCGTGGAAACGCTGGAGCATTTCGGCTGGCAGCTGCGGTTCGTGCGCCGCCCGCTGTTCCGCGACCCGATCCCGGTGCTGTTCGACCGCGCGGGCGAGCGCTACGTGGTGCTGCAGCCGGACGGCAGCCTGGACGAATCGCAGACGTTGCAGCTGCGCGATTGATCCAGACGCACCGCACCCGAGCCAGGTAGTGCCGGCCGCTGGCCGGCTCCTCGGTAAAACGTGACSTCGCCAGATACTGCCGGCCGCTGGCCGGCTCCTCGGGAAATCTGACGTCACCGGAAGCCGGCCAACGGCCGGCACTACCCGGTCGGTCCCTCAGCGGATTACCAGCACCGGCACGGTGCTGCGCGCGAGCACTTCGGCGGTCTGGCTGCCGAGCAGCACGCGGGTGACGCCGCGGCGGCCGTGCGAGGTCATCACGATCAGGTCGCTGCTGCGTTCGGTGGCGGTGTCGATGATGCCATCGGCGGCGTAGCGGTCCAGCACGTGAACGACGTTGACGCGCAGGCCCTGTGCTTCGGCGGTGGCCTTGGCCGGGTCCAGCACCTTCTGCGCGGCCTCATCGCGGTCGGCCTTGTACTCGGGGCTGTTCATGTACCCCACGCTCCAGCCCATCGCGTCGTACATGCCCACCGCCCACGGCTCGGAAACGGTCACGATATCGACCTCGGCATTGAGGTCGCGGGCCAGCTCCAGGCCTTTGAGCAGCCCCTTTTCGGCCAGCTCCGACCCGTCGGTGGCAATCAGGATTCGCTTGTACATGGCAGGGMTCCGTCCACGGTGACAATGGGGTGGACACCATTGCACACCCGGTGTGGAGGCTGCGCCTTGCGCCAGATCAATCGCGCCGGGGCACGACCCGCGCCGGATTGCCGACTACGGTGGCACCGGCCGGCACGTCGCGGGTGACCACGCTGCCGGCACCGACCACCGCATCGTCGCCGATGCTCACCCCGGGCAGCACGATCGCGCCACCGCCGATCCAGACGTTGCGGCCGATCCGCACCGGCCTGGCCAACTCCAGCCCGTCGGCACGTGCGTGCGGATCGCGTGGGTGGTCGGCGGCATAGATCTGCACCGCCGGCCCGATCTGGGTGCCGGCGCCGATACTGACCTCGGCCACGTCCAGGATCACGCAGTTGTAGTTGAGGAACACGCCCTCGCCGAGCTGGATGTGGCTGCCGTAGTCGCAATGGAAGGGCGGGCGAATCACCGCGCCCTCGCCCACCGCACCCAACCGCTCCCGCAGCAGCGTGCGGCGCACCGCCGGCGATTCGGCCAGGGCGGCGTTGTAGCGGACCATCCAGTGTTTGGCGGCGGCCATCTCGGCCTGCAGTTCAGGGTCGCCCGGCCGGTAGGGTTGGCCGGACAGCATCTTTTCCTTTTCGCTCAGCGCCATGGTCGATTCCTGGTGTGGCTGCTGATGATGCCGCGCCGGCCCTGTTCCGGGTAGACGCGGCGGTGCGGCTGTCAGCGCGGGCTCATGCGCCGGCCGGGCAGGCGCGTGGCGGCAATCGCCGTCAGCCCCAGCACGCCGGCAGTGGTCCAGAAGGGCCACGATGCCAGCAACGCACACAGGCCGCTGGGGCGCGCTTCGCACCGCAGTCGCACCAGGTCCAGGCCGCCCCCCGTCTGCAGGCAGGTGTAGGCGTGTTCGAACAGGGCCAGCACCGGCGCCGCCCAGCCCGCCGACAGCGTCAGCGCGACCAGAACAGCCAGCAGGTACGGAATTCCCTTGTTCATTTGCGCGCTCCCAGCGGACAGCGCCAGACTCTGGGCGCGGTGCGTGTGCGCCACAAGCGGCAGGCGACGAATCCGGTGAAATCCGGGATGAGTGCCGGACCCGGGCGGATGAGTCGCGGTCGATGAAGGCCGCACGGACCCGCCGTGCGCGCGCCCTGGCACTTCCCGCCGCGCAGCGGCAGGCGCTGGCGCTGGGTGCACTGAAAAGCTGGAGCAGCCACATCTTCCTGGCCAGCCTGTTCTGGCGCCTGTGGCTGCTGCCGTGCGGCGGGCGGGTGTGGCGCACGCGCGCCATCCCGCGCGTGCCCGGCGCGCTGCTGATGGTCGGCGGCGCGGGCGCTGTGCTCAGCGTGTTCGGCGAGCTGCTGATCCGCGGCTATGCAACCACGCTGCTGTCCGACTACGCCACCCTGCCGGCCTCGCTGGGCGAGATCGGCAGCGGTCTGTGGCTAGTGCTGTTCGGCCTGGACTGGGAGCAGGTGCGTGGGGCGGCGCGAGCGGTCGATACGGAGTGAGGGTTGGGGTGCTTCGAACGGCAGCCGACCAACGGTCGGCTCTACGTGGATCCGGCACACCGTAGAGCCGACCGTTGGTCGGCTACCCGCAAACCCGGCATGGCTTGACGGGGATCAGGCGATCTTCACCACGCGCGCGCCCTGGCACAGCGGATAGGTCGCGACCAGTTCGGCGATGCGCTCGCGCAGCGTCTCGAACGACACGCCGTAGAGGTACAGCGCGGTTTCGGTCGGTCCCTGCCACCAGCTGCAGATCTCGCCCACGCCTTCGATGCGCTCGACGATCTGCTCGAACACATAGTTCGAATCGCACTGCGCGTACACCTCGTCCGGCAGGTCGGTGCCGTTCAAGTACAGGGCCAGGCCTTCGGTGACGCCGAACGCCTGATCCGGCTCACCGGCACGTTGGATCAGCGAGCCCTTCGGCGCGCCCAGCTGTTCCAGCAGTTCGATCACCGCCGGCAGCGAAGCCGGATCGTTGAGCGCGATCTCGATATCCCCGTACTCCACTTCACCCTCATCGGACAATGCCGTGCCGCCGCCGGTGAGCTGGCCCAGGCCTGCATTTTCCAGCAGCGCGTCGAGCGGATCCTCGAACAGCTCGTGGCGATGCTCGGGCTGGAGCTTTGCGTTCAACTTGACGGTGATGTGCATCGGCGAATCGGTCATGAGGCGGCCTGGGCTGGAGGAAAGGCCAACCATTGTAGAGCCGAGCCATGCCCGGCTACGTAACAGGCAGCGCCGGTTGGACGGGGCGATGGCACCGCGCAGAGCAGAGCAGAGCAGCCG
>NZ_JBFULB010000083.1:0-13716 GCF_056400545.1 Stenotrophomonas sp. P5_A8
CCAACTGAGCTATTCCGGCTGAGCAGGCAATTCTACGGGGGAGTGGCCGGAATGGTCAATTGCCGGCACTAGCCCGGCTGCACAATCCGTCCCGAATCCCCACCCCGCAAGCCCCCGCACCGCTTGGCCCGCAGGCGCAGCGCCTACAATGGGCCTGTCCAACAGGACCGGGCCTTGACGCCCCCGTCCCTAAAGTGGGGCAGTCACCCCCTGGATGCCGCCGATGCGCTCCCTTCCCCACTTCACCGGCCTGCTGCTGGCTTGTCTGCTCTGCACCGGCAATACTGCCGCCGAGGCCGCCCCGCAGCCGCCAAGCCCACCAGACCAGCAGTGGCAACCGCTGTTCCAGCAGGTCCAGGGCGCACACCTTTTCAAGGACCAGAAAACCTTCGCCGACGCCGTGCCCCGGCAGGAAGCAAGCGCCGTGCTGGCGCAGTGGCAGCAGGTAAGAGGGCAGCCAGATCACCTGCCCGCGTTCATCGCCCAGCACTTCACCGTGCCCGGGGAGGCAACCGCTTACGTGCCACCCACCGGCGAAACCCTGCGCGCCCACATCGAAGGCCTGTGGCCGGTGCTCACGCGCACCACCGAGACGGTCGACCCGCGCGGCTCGCTGCTACCGCTGCCCAAGCCCTACGTGGTCCCAGGTGGACGCTTCCGCGAGGTGTATTACTGGGACAGTTATTTCACGATGCTCGGGCTGGCCTCAAGCGGACGCTGGCAGCAGGTACGCGACATGGTGGACAACTTCGCCTGGCAGCTGGATCAGTACGGGCACGTCCCCAACGGCAACCGCAGCTATTACCTGAGCCGCTCGCAGCCGCCATTCTTCAGCCTGATGGTGGATCTGCTGGCCACCCACGAGGGTGACGACGCGTATCGCCGTTACCTGCCCCAATTGCGCATCGAACACGCTTTCTGGATGCGCGGTGCGCAAGGCCTGCCACCCGGCACCGCCAGCGAGCGCGTGGTGCGGCTGGCCGATGGCCAGGTACTCAACCGTTACTGGGATGCGCGCGCGGTGCCACGCACCGAGTCGTGGACCGATGACCTGGCCACCGCTGCGCAGGCGCCGCAGCGCGCGCCGTCGCAGGTGTATCGCGACCTGCGCGCGGGGGCGGAATCGGGTTGGGATTTCAGTTCGCGCTGGCTGGCCGAACCGGGCGTGCTGGCCAGCATCCACACCACGGCGATCGTGCCGGTGGATCTGAACAGCCTGCTGTTCCACCTGGAAACCACCCTCGCCCGCGCCAGCAAGGCCGCCGGTGACGGCGCTGCCGCACGCGACTTCAAGCAGCAGGCGAAGGCACGCCAGCGCGCCATCAACACGCTGCTCTGGGATGTCGAGCAGGGCTGGTACGTGGACCGCGATCTGGACAACGGCGCGACCCGCCCCGCGCTCACCGCCGCCGCGCTGTTCCCGCTGTGGCTACACGTCGCTACGCCTGCGCACGCCCGGCAGACCGCCAAGGCAGCCAACACGCAGCTGCTCCGTCAAGGCGGCCTGCTGACCACCAAGGTGGACACCGGCCAGCAATGGGACGCGCCCAATGGCTGGGCGCCGCTGCAGTGGGTCGCGGTGGATGGGTTGCAGCGCTACAAGCAGGACGCGGTCGCGCGCCGCATCGGGGTCCGCTTCCTGCACACGGTGCAGGCGGTGTACGACCGCGAAAACAAACTCGTGGAGAAATACGTAGTCGACGGTTCGGCCGTCGGCGGTGGTGGCGGCGAATACCCGTTGCAGGATGGCTTCGGCTGGAGCAATGGGGTCACCGCAGCGTTGCTGGATCGGCTGTGCCCGCCACGAAAGCGCTGCGAGAACGCGCAGGATGTGGGTGACGAGGACTGATCGCCCCTTCAATGCAACGTTGGCATCAAACCGAAGCGCTTCGACCGCCACCTGCCACCGACCGGGCGATGCCATATTGCGCGGCGTAATACGTACCGAGCACCAGCAGACTGGCCATCGGCAATCCACCGGCAAAACGGTCCCACGCCAGCAGCGAATCGCTGGCGACAAACAGCAGTGCACCGCCCACCGCCCAGCCTGCACTGCGACGCGACACGCCAGGCAACCACGGCTTGGCCCACACGCGCGCCAACGCCAGCATCGCCATCAACGCGAGCACCACCACATAGGCCAACACCGGGACGCGCATGTCGGCGGGAAGATGCGGCCACAGCGCGGTGACGTTGGTAACGGCGAACGTTCCCAACAGCACAACGGCCATCCACAATCCACGCCCGGCCCTGAAGCCGGCGCGGAACGCGATGATGTAGCAGACATGTGCGAGCAGGAACGCGACCAGCCCCGGGACAAMGGCGTCCACCGGCAGCATCAAGGCGATGTCGCCGACGCAGGAGAGCCCCATGCCGGTCAGCACCGCGCGACGGTAGCCTTGGCCGAGTGAGAGGGCTGAGGTTGCCGGCCAGCGGCCGGCACTACCAGGGTGCCATGCGATGGACGCGATGAGCAGGGTGGTCAGCGGCTTTGCCAGCCAATGCAGCCAGCGTCCGTCGCCCTGCAGCCCTGCGCCGATGATGGCGGCGGCCGCCAGCACTACGATGAGTAGCTCGCGGCCGCGGCGGGTCATCGGGCTTTCCAGAGCTCGGCCAGACGATCCGGCTTGCCCGCAATGCGTTCAAGCGACGGATACAACAGGCCACCGTGGTAATCCAGCGCCACCGTGTCGATGCGGTCGAAGCTGCGCACCAGCAGGGTGATGGGGGCCTTGTCGGTCTTGGCAGCGGTCACCGCTTCCTTCAGTGCGTCACCCTTGAACACGCGTCCGTTGACCGCCAGCACGGTCATGCCTGGGGTAAGGCCGGCGTTGAATGCGGGGCTGTCCCACAGCACGTCGGTGACTGCACCGCTGTTGGCCACGCTCAGGCCCAGCGAATAGACCAGGTTGGTGCCGTTGGCGCGGGTCTCCTGCGCTTTGAAGGCCTCGCTGGGGGTATCGGTGTAGACCAGTTTCCAGCCGGCCGCGTCCAGCCCGCCGGTCAGCGGCATGTGGCCATCCAGGCGCTCGCGCAGGAAGGTCGCCCAATCAAACGGCGCGATGCCGTTCAAGGTGTGCACTACGTCGTCGAAGGTGTACGGATTGACGTTCCAGTCGCCGTCATTCATGCCGAAGAACGCCTTGGCGAAATCGTCCAGGCTGCGCTTGTTGCCGGTCAGCCCGCGCAGCTTGCCGTCCACGTCCAGCCACACCATCTGCCCGCCGGAGTAGTAGTCTTCGCTCAACTGGTAATTGCGGAATCCCAGCGCGCGGCGCTGGGCGATGGTGGGATCGTTGGTGGTGTCCTGCAGGCTGCGCCACGCCAGACCGGGACGACCGCGATCGTAGGTCGCCGCGACATTGGCCAGGGTTTCGCGGGTCTGCTGCACGCTCCACAGGCCCGAGCGCGCGGCCAGCACCTGGCCCCAGAACTGGGTCTGGCCTTCGTACAGCCACAGCAGGCTGTCGCCCATGGGCACGTTGAAGTTGGGCGTGGCCAGATCCGCACCGCGACGGTACTTGCCGTTCCAGGAATGGTTGAACTCGTGCGGCAGCAAATCGCGGCCCAGCCAGGTCTTGTCCCAGTCGGTGAAGTAGCCGGTCTCGGCGCTGTTCTCGCTGGAGCGCTGGTGCTCCAGCCCGATGCCGCCGAGCTTGCCGGTCAGTGCCAGCAGGAACTCATAGCGGTCGAAGTGACGTGCGCCGTAAAGCTTGTACATCTGCTGCACCAGCGCACGGTGTGCCTGCACCTGTTCGGGCTTGGCGACCAGGGACTTGGCATCATCGGCAAACACGTTGAGATGCACCGGCACCTTGGCGCCGGGATCCAGGTCGAATTGCTGGTAATAGCGGCCGGCGAACAGCGGCGAATCCACCAGGTGGTCGTAGCGGATCGGCTTGAACACCACCGTGTCGCCGTCGCGGCGCTCGGTCTCCAGCGCGGTGGCATACGACCAGCCCTTGGGCAGGGTCACACTGGCCTGCGCCTGCAGGTTGCGGGTGATCACGCCGGCCGGGTACAGCGAGTTGGCGTTCCACTGCAGGTTGAGCATCTCCGGGGTCATCACCACCCGCCCCTGGCTGCCGCCCTGCGACGACAGGAACTTGAACGCGGCCACCACCTCCCTGGCACCTTCGGGCACGTCCACCTGGAAGGCGTATACGTCGTACGGGTCGCGTTTCCAGGCCAGCGGCTTGCCGTTGGCGGTGACCACCAGCCCGGCCAGCTTGTCGATGGGGCCGCTGGGCGAATGGCTGCCCGGCAGCCACTGCGGATACAGCAGGGTGAGCGGACCGGGCTTGGCCGGAATGGTCGCCTTGACCTTGAAGATGCGCCGGCCGATGTCGCGCGCGTCCACATCGATGCGCAGCACGCCCGGCCAGGCCACATCCTGTGGCGGCGACGTCTGCGCCTGTACGCCACTGGCCGACAACGCCAACAGCACGGACAGGACGGTGGCACGCATCTTCATCGGCAACGCTCCAGCGGCGAAACATCCGATCCTAGCCCTCGCTATCGCCCTGCCCCATGGCCAAAGGTCATGCGCGGGGCTGCGGCCAGAACGGGCAAAGCCGAGCGGCGCGTGCCGCCGTGTTCACCGTGCCAGCGCCACACTGCCCGCCACGTTGCAGATACTCCCCGGGAGGCATCACGCATGCAGGCACGCAGATGGATAGGCGGGCTAGCCGTCGCGGCGGCCGTGGCCACCGCCGCATTGACCGTACGGGGGCCGCGCCGGCGCGTACCACTGCCTGCGGTGGACGACATCACCCCGCTGTTGCCCGACCGGGCCCAGCTCTGGCGCTGGATCGAAGCGCTGAACGCGTTCGGCCCGCGACTGACCGCCACGCCCGCGCACGCGCAGGCGGTGGATTACCTGGCCGGCGAACTGGAAGCGCTCGGTCTGCAGGTGCACCGCCAGCATCACCGGGTCCAGCGCTGGACGCCGCAGCACTGCGCGCTGCGGCTGGACGATGGCACGCCCATCGAGGTTGCCGCGCCCTATCCCTACTCGGGCCAGACCGACGCACAGGGCGTGCATGGTCGGCTGGTGTGGCTGGACTCGGCCAAACGGATGGAGCCCGCGCGCRATGCGATCGCCGTGGTGCGGATCGATCCGGTGGCGATGCGCCGGGCCAAGGCGGCGATGGTGTTCCAGCAGCGTGCGATGTTGCCCGATGCGGATGCCGGGTTTGCGCGCGAAGAGGTCATCCCGGTGCTGGCGCCGTTGATCGATCCGACGCTGCTCGAACGCGCGCGCAAGGCCGGCGTACGCGCCGTGGTCTGCGTGTTTGGCGGGCTGTCTGAAGGTCTGGCGCGCGATCAGGTACTGCCGTTCACCACGCCATGGATGGATTGCCCGGCGCTATGGGTGGGCCAACAGGCCGGCGAGGCGCTGCGTTCGGCTGCGCACGCTGGCCGCAGTGCGACGCTGGTGCTGCAGGCCGAGCGCACCGAGGCCGGCATCGACTCCCTGCATGCCGTGCTGCCCGGCACCACGCGGGGTGAAAGCACCCTGATCAACACCCACACCGATGGCCCCAATGCGTGCGAAGAAAATGGCGGCGCCGGACTGCTCGCGCTGGCCGCTGCCTTCGCCCAGCGCCCGCGGCGTCGCGACATGGTGTTCGTGTTCGCCAGCGGCCACTTCCAGATTCCGCAGTTCACCGACCGTGGCCAGGCGACGATGGCATGGCTGCGTGCGCATCCTGGGCTGTGGGATGGCAAGGGTGATCACGCGCGCGCGGTAGCCTGCCTGACGCTGGAGCACCTGGGCTGCCTGGAATGGAAGGACGGTCCGGGACGCAGCGACCCCCGGGCCACCGGCCGGCTGGAACGCGAGATTGTCTACGCCACCAACCCGGCGATGGAGCAGGTGTACTGCGCTGCCGTTGCCGGCCGCAGCAAGCTGCGCAGCCTGGTGGTGGCACCGCGCATTGGCGAGCTGTTCCTGGGCGAAGGCGCCAGCTCGTATCTATGCGGAATACCAGGAATCGGGCTGGTGCCCGGGCCGGACTATCTCTGCCAGCAGTTGCCCGGCGGTGGCCTGGAGCGCTTGGATGCCGGGTTTGCGTGGCAGCAGGTGTGCAGTTTCGCCAAAGCATTGGCATTGGTCGATGCGCTGGACGCCGCAGTGATCGGCGCGGCCACGCCGGGATTGGAGAGGCCGTGGCAGCGATTGCGGGCGGTATTTACGGGGTAATGCGCGGTGGGATTGCCAGCGCGGAGACGCATGGCGTGGCTCTACCGGTTGAAGGTCGGTTACCGCGATCCGGTAGAGCCACGCCATGCGTGGCTGCACCAACGATCACGCCCGATCAGCTGATCAACCGCAGCCGCAGTTCCTTTGGCAACGCAAACACCATGGACTCCGGCTCGCCGTCGAGCTCACCGACGCCGGTCGCGCCCAGCTCCTTCAACCGCGCAATCACGCCGTCCACCAGCACCTGCGGTGCCGAGGCGCCGGCAGTCAGGCCGATGTGCTGCTTGCCGGCCACCCAGGCCGGGTCGATCTCGTGGGCGCCGTCGATCAGGTAGGACTCCACGCCTTCGCGGCGCGCCAGTTCACTGAGACGGTTGGAGTTGGAGCTGTTCGGCGAGCCCACCACCAGTACCAGGTCGCAGCGCTGGGCCAGGTCGCGCACGGCGTCCTGGCGGTTCTGGGTGGCGTAGCAGATGTCGTCGTTCTTCGGCCCCTGCATCGCCGGGAAGCGCGCGCGCATGGCCTCGATGATGCCGCGGGTGTCATCCACCGACAGCGTGGTCTGGGTGGTGTAGGCGAAGTTTTCCGGCTGGTCGATCTCCAGCGTGGCGACATCCTCGACATCTTCCACCAGGTAGATCCGGCCGGTGCCGCGCTCGCGGTTCCACTGGCCCATGGTGCCTTCCACTTCGGGGTGGCCGGCATGGCCGATCAGCACCACGTCGCGGCCGGCACGGCAGTGGCGGGCCACTTCCAGGTGCACCTTGGTGACCAGTGGGCAGGTCGCGTCGAACACCTTCAGGCCACGGCGTTCGGCCTCCTGGCGCACGGCCTGGGACACGCCGTGCGCACTGAAGATCACCGTGTTGTCATCGGGCACTTCATCGAGTTCCTCGACGAAGATCGCGCCGCGGGCCTTGAGGTCGTCGACCACGAAGCGGTTGTGCACGACCTCGTGGCGCACGTAGATCGGCGCGCCCAGGGTCTCGATCGCGCGCTTGACGATCTCGATCGCACGATCGACACCGGCACAGAAACCACGCGGATTGGCGAGCAACACGTCCATCGGTCAGATACTCCGGCCGGCGCCAGGCCGGTTCATTGCGGGATACAGGGGGGAATTATCCCGCTTTTTTCTCGGCCTTGCCGTCGAACAGACCAAACACAGCGATCCCCACGGCCCCCACCACGATCGCCGCATCGGCGATGTTGAAGGAGGGCCAGTAATGGTCACCGATGTACCACTGGATGAAATCGACCACGTGGCCGTGCATCAGCCGGTCGATCACGTTGCCGATGGCCCCGCCGATGACCAGGGCGTAAGGCACGGCGCTGCGCCAMTGGCCGCGCGCGGTACGCGACAGCCAGAACGCCATCAGGCCGCTGATGCCCACCGCCAGCGCGGTGAAAAACCACAGCTGCCAGCCACCGGCATCGCTCAGGAAGCTGAATGCCGCGCCGGTGTTGTAGGTGCGGAACCAGTTCCAGAAGCCTTCGATGACCACCACCGGCTGGTACTCGGGCAGGCTGGACAGGACCCAGGCCTTGCTCCACTGGTCCAGGCCGATGATCGTCGCCGACAGCAGCAGCCACACCAGTGCATTGGGACGCGGACGGACGGCGCTCATCAGAACCACCGCCGATCTTCGCCGGCACCGTCGAGGTTGCTCACGCAGCGACCGCACAGCTCGGCATGGGCGGCCACCGCACCGACATCGGCACGGTAGTGCCAGCAGCGCACGCACTTCTGCTTTTCGGTCGGCTGGGCGCTGACGAACACCTCATCGGTGGTCGCCGGGCGCACCTGCACGTCGCCGCTGATCAGCAGGAAGCGCAGCTCCTCGGCCAGCGGCTGCCAGCGCGCGGCGGTTTCCGCATCGGCCGCCACGGTGATCTCCGCCTCCAGCGCCGCACCGATCGCGCCATTGGCACGCATCGGCTCGAGCACCTTGGACACCTGCTCACGCAGCGCCAGCAACTGGTCGAAATCGGCGGCGTTGAGCGGCGCATCGGCCGGCAGCGGCGCCAGGCCGTCGTACCAGGTGGCCATCAGCACGTTGTCCTTGCGCGCGCCCGGCAGATAACCCCACAACTCGTCGGCGGTGAAGCTCAGGATCGGCGCGATCCAGCGGGTGAACGCTTCGGCGATGTGGTACATCGCGCTCTGCGCCGAACGCCGGCCACGCGAGTCGATCGGCATGGTGTACAGCCGGTCCTTGGTCACGTCCAGGTACAGCGAGCCCAGGTCGACGCTGCAGAAGTTCAGCAGCAGCTGCACGATCTCGGCCATGTTGTAGCTGGTGTAGGCCGCCTTGATCTTCTCCTGCAACTCAAAGGCGCGATGCACGATCCAGCGGTCCAGCGCGACCATGTCGGCCGGGGCCACCAGTTGCAGGGCCGGATCGAAACCGTCCAGGTTGCCGAGCAGGAAGCGCGCGGTGTTGCGCAGGCGCCGGTAGGCGTCGGCATTGCGCTTGAGGATCTCCTGCGACAGCGACATTTCATTGCTGTAGTCGGCCGAGGCGATCCACAGGCGCAGGATGTCCGCGCCCAGGGTCTTCATGATGTCCTGCGGCTCGATGCCGTTGCCCATCGACTTGGACATCTTGCGGCCCTTCTCATCCACGGTGAAGCCGTGGGTGAGGCACTGCTTGTACGGGGCCTGCTTGTCGATCGCCACGCCGGTCAGCAGCGAGGACTGGAACCAGCCGCGGTGTTGGTCCGAGCCTTCCAGGTACAGGTCGGCCGGCTTGCCGAAGCCACGTGCCAGCAGCACGCCTTCATGGCTCACGCCCGAGTCGAACCAGACGTCGAGGGTGTCGGTGACCTTCTCGTAGTGTGCCGCTTCCTCGCCCAGCAGCTCGGCCGCGTCGAGCGAATACCACACGTCGATGCCGCCCACCTGCACGCGGTCGGCCACCTGCTGCATCAGCTCGACAGTGCGCGGATGCGGTTCGCCGGTTTCGCGATGGGTGAAGAAGGCGATCGGCACGCCCCAGGTGCGCTGGCGGCTGATGCACCAGTCCGGACGCCCTTCGACCATGCCGCCGATACGCGCCTTGCCCCAGGCCGGGAACCAGCCGACGTTGTCGATGGCCGCCATCGCATCGCGGCGCAGGTTGGCCTTGTCCATCGAGATGAACCACTGCGGGGTCGCGCGGAACACCACCGGGGTCTTGTGACGCCAGCAGTGCGGGTAGCTGTGCACGATCTCGACGAAGGCCAGCAGCGCCCCGGAAGCGCGCAGCACCTCCACGATCAGCGGCTGTGCCTTCCACAGGTGCACGCCGGCCAGTTCGACATCACCGGCCGGCGGGGTCGAGGGCAGGTACACGCCGCGGCCGTCGACCGGGTTGATCTGGCCCGCGGTGTACGGGTCCATCAGCCCGTACTGCTGGCTGACCACGAAGTCTTCCTGGCCGTGGCCCGGCGCGGTATGCACCGCACCGGTACCGTCTTCGGCCGAGACGTGCGCGCCGTTGAGCAGCGGGATGTCGCGGGTGGGATAGAACGGATGGGCCAGCAGCAGGTTTTCCAGCGCGGCGCCGGTAGCGTGGCCGTGCACGACCAGGTCGTCCACGCCATAGCGCTGCAGCGAGCGCTCGGCCAGGGCCGCGGCCAGCACCAGCCAACGGCGCTTGCCGTTGTGGGCCGGACCTTCAGCCAGCACGTAGTCGATCTCCGCACCGAGGGACACCGCCAGCGAGGCCGGCAGCGTCCACGGGGTGGTGGTCCAGATCGGCACGGCGACCTCGACATCGGGCGGCAGGGTCACGCCGAAGCGCTGCGCCAGCTGCTGCGAATCACGCGCCACGTAGGACACGTCGATCGCCGGAGACGTCTTGTCCTGGTATTCGATTTCCGCCTCGGCCAGTGCCGAGCCGCAGTCGAAGCACCAGTGCACCGGCTTGGCACCGCGCACGATGTGGCCGTTGGCGAACACCTTGGCCAGCGCGCGGATTTCATTGGCCTCGAAATCGAAGCTCAGCGTCTTGTACGGGTTGTCCCAGTCGCCGATCACGCCCAGGCGCTTKAAGTCGCGACGCTGCAGGTCGATCTGCTCTTCGGCGAACTCGCGGCACTTCTGGCGGAACTGTTCGGCGTCGAGCTTGACCCCGACCTTGCCCCACTTCTTCTCGACCTGGATCTCGATCGGCAGGCCATGGCAATCCCAGCCCGGCACGTAGGGCGCATCGAAGCCGGCCAGGTAGCGCGACTTGACGATGATGTCCTTGAGGATCTTGTTGACCGCATGGCCCAGGTGGATCTGGCCATTGGCGTAGGGCGGGCCGTCGTGCAGCACGAACAGCGGGCGACCCTGCGCGTTCTCGCGCAGGCGGGCGTACAGGCCCTCGTCTTCCCAGCGCGACAGAATGCCCGGCTCGCGCTTGGGCAGGTCGCCGCGCATCGGGAATTCGGTTGCCGGCAGATGAAGGGTGGCTTTGTAGTCCTGGCTCACGCAGTGGCTCGCAATCTGTGTTCGGAAAGGATGTGACGCGCCTGTTCGGCGTCACGGTGCATCTGGTCGGTCAATGCGGCCAGATCTTGGAACTTTTCTTCGTCGCGCAACTTGGCGACGAACTCCACTTCAATGTGGCGACCGTACAGGTCGCCCTGGAAATCGAACAGGTGCGCTTCCAGCAGCGGCTCTACGCCCTCCACCGTCGGCCGCGTGCCGAAGCTGGAGACCGATGGCCACGGCTGGTCGAACACCCCGTGCACCCAGGTCGCGTAGATGCCCGACAACGCCGGTGTCTTGGGGAAGCGCAGGTTGGCGGTGGGGAACCCCAGCGTACGGCCCAGCTGCCGGCCGCGCACTACCCTGCCCCCGATCGAATACGGACGCCCGAGCAGGTCATTGGCGTGGCTGAAGTTGCCCTCGCGCAGCAACTGGCGGATGCGGGTGCTGGAGATGCGCTCGCCGTGCAGGTCGATCGGCTCGATCTCGCCGGCGCCAAATCCGCGCTCGGCGCCCATCGACTGCAGCAGCGCCAGGTCACCGCGACGGCGGTTGCCAAAGCAGAATTCCGGGCCGATCCACACCTCGCGCGCGCTCAGGCGCTGCACCAGCAACTGCTCCACGAAGTCTTCAGCCTGCATCGCCGCCATGCGCGCATCGAAGCGCAGCAGGCCGATCGCATCCACGCCCAGCTCGCTGAGCATGGCGACCTTGTCGCGGGCCAGGGTCAACCGCGGCGGCGGCTCGCCCTGGGCGAAATACTCACGCGGCAGCGGTTCGAACGCGACCGCCACGGCGGCCACGCCCAACGCGCGCGCGCGCGCAACGGCGTGGCGCACCAACGCACGATGGCCCAGGTGCAGGCCGTCGAATGCGCCGATGCAGACCACGCTTCCGTGCGGGAACAGTTGCCCGCCTTCGATACTTCTAAACAGCCTGCTCATCAACTGGGAATCCGGCCCACCAGGGCCGATGCGTTGCAAGGGATAGCCATGAAGTATAGCCGGGGTGTCCACGGATCAATGCTCGCGCAGGTGGCGCGGGCGGAAACCCATCGCGACCAGGGAGACCAGATAGGTCAGCCCACCGCTGCCGACCAGTAGCGCCAGATTGCCGATGCGGTGCCATTTGTCCATGCCGGTGAAGCCGGGCATGGTGTACAGCAGGCCCAGCAGCACCGCCACCATGGCCAGGCAGGCCAGGCCCAGGCGGGTCACGTAGCCGGCCCAGCCGGGCTTGCGCTGGTACACGCCGGTCTTGCCCAGCCAGTACCACAGCAACCCGAGATTCAGGTAGCTGGACAGCGCGCTGGCGATGCCCAGCGCCAGGTGCAGGCCCGGCTGCTTGCCCAGCGCGACCCACACGCCCTGCGCCTTGAGCGCTTCGGGCACCATCACCTGGTACAGCACGGCCAGCAGGATGAAGTTGAACACCATGTTGGCCACCAGCGCGGCGATACCGGCGCGCACCGGGGTCTTGGTGTCCTGCCGGGCGTAGAACGCCGGCAACACCACCTTGAGCAGCGCGAACGCCGGCAGGCCGAAGCTCAGGCCATACACCGACAGCGCGGTCATGCGGGTATCGAACGCGCTGAACTCGCCATGCTGGAAAATCGTGGCGATCAGCGGCTCGGCCAGCAGCAACAGGCCCAGCATCGCCGGCACCGCGATCAGCAGCGTCGTGCGCAGCCCCCAGTCCAGCGCGCTGGAGAAGCCGGTCTTGTCGGTGCTCACGTGGTGGCGGGCCAGCGCCGGCAGGATCACGGTACCCAACGCTACCCCGAACACGCCCAGCGGGAGCTCCAGGAAGCGGTCGGCCAGCGACAGCCAGGACTGCGAGCCATCGGTCAGCTTGGCGGCGATCACCGTATCCAGCAGCAGGTTGATCTGCGCGATCGAGGAACCGAACAGGGTCGGCACCATCAGGGTCAGCACCTTGCGCACCCCGGGATGCCGCCAGCCCCAGCGCGGCAGGGTGAGCAGGTTGATGCCCTTCAGCGAGGGCAGCTGGAACAGCAACTGCAGCAGCCCGGCCGCCAGTACCGCCCAGCCGAGGGCCAGGATCTGCTTCTCCGGGGTGCCGCCCAGCCGCGGGGCCAGCCACAGCGCGCCGGCGATCATGCACAGGTTGAGGATCACCGGGGTCAGCGCCGGCATCGCGAACTTCTGGAAACTGTTGAGCGCCCCGCCGGCCAGCGCGGTCAGCGAGACGAACAGCAGGAACGGGAAGGTCAACCGGAACAGGTCCACCAGCAGGCCATGCTTGGCCGGGTCGGTATCCACCCCGCTGGAGAACAGGGTGGCCAACTGCGGTGCGAAGATCAGCGCCAGCGCCGTGACCAGCAGCAGCACCCCGCCCAGCGTGCCGGCCACGCGCGACATCAGCTCGCGCAGTTCGGCATGCGAGCGGGTTTCCTTCACTTCCGTGAACACCGGGACGAACGCCGTGGCGAACGAGCCTTCGGCGAACAGCCGGCGCAGGAAATTGGGCACCCGGAAGGCGACCCAGAAGGCGTCGGTCACCGCATTGGTGCCGAACGTGGTGGTGATGACCAGGTCGCGAACCAGCCCCAACACCCGCGAAATCATGGTCATGCTGCTGAAAGACAGCAGGCCCCGCAACATCCTTGGTGAACTCACCCGTGTTCCCTCTTGACAATTGACTTGACGTACATTTTTCGAGCCATCATACTTTCCAGCTTGCTGTTCCCATTACACCGATTTTTCAGGAAACCACCACTGTGGCCAATATCAAGTCCGCCAAGAAGCGCGCCAAGCAGACCGTCGTGCGCAACGCGCGCAATACGGCTCAGCGTTCGATGCTGCGCACCGCTGTCAAGAAGGTGATCAAGGCTCTGGATGCCAATGACGCCGCCGGCGCCGAGGCAGCCTTCGCTGTTGCCCAGCCGATCCTCGACCGTTTCAGCTCGCGTGGTCTGATCCACAAGAACAAGGCTGCTCGCCATAAGAGCCGCCTGACCGCGCGCATCAAGGCCATCAAGGCCGCCTGATCCGGCGACGTGGTTGCGGTAAAGCCACGCCCTGCGTGGCTT
>NZ_JBFULB010000084.1:0-13667 GCF_056400545.1 Stenotrophomonas sp. P5_A8
GGTGAGGGCGCATTGCTTGCGAGGCACTGCCTCGCATGCGTCCGAACGCACAGCCGCCGGCGGCTGGGCCGGACCGCGGAGCGGGACTTGCGGCGTGTCCCGTGAACCTACCCGCCCCGGCCCAGCCACAGAGCAGGTTCTGAAGGCAGCTCTGGCCTTTCAGCTTTCGCTTTTCGCCTTCACACCAGCAGCAGCCGGCCGCCAGGGCCGGGCCGTCACCGCCATCCCTTCCTGCAACCGCTCCTGCCCCTCCACCACTACCCGCTCGCCCGCCTGCAGCCCGTGGCTCACCACGTACTGCCGGTCCACCAGACCATCCACCTCGATCGTCCGGATCACCGCCTTGCCCTCCTTGTCCACTACCCATGCATACGACTGCCCGCCCGTACTGCGCAGCACTGACTGCTGTGGCACCAACAACGCACCCACCTGTATCCCGCGCGGCACCCGCGCCCGCACGAACATCCCCGGCAACAACCGCCGCGCCGGGTTGTCCACCACGATCCGCA
Source organism: Stenotrophomonas sp. P5_A8 (assembly GCF_056400545.1). Taxonomy (NCBI): domain Bacteria; kingdom Pseudomonadati; phylum Pseudomonadota; class Gammaproteobacteria; order Lysobacterales; family Lysobacteraceae; genus Stenotrophomonas; species Stenotrophomonas sp. P5_A8. Next base: position 510 of record NZ_JBFULB010000084.1, read on the forward strand.
ACACGATATCGCCGGTCTCCGCGTCCACATTGATCCCCGAAAACAGCATCCGGCCCTGCTCCGCATACGGCGTCCCGCCCGTCCCCAGCAATGTCACCGGCAAGCCCTTCGCCGCATCCAGCTGACCGGCCACCACCGCACGCTGGATACCCTCCAGCATCGACGCCGGTTGGCGCACATCCACGTATACCTGGTCCAACTGCTGCACCACCGCCATCGGCGTCGCATCGCTCGCGGTCACCAGCGCCCCTTCGGTCACCAGCGCCTGATCGATACGCCCGGCGATAGGCGACTCCACCGTGGCATAGCGCAGATCCAGCTGCCGCCGCGCCAGCGTCGCACGCGCCTGTGCCACGTCCGCCATTGCCTGCTGGTGCTCGGCATGCGCGTCATCGCGCGCCTGCTGGCTCACCGCCTGCGCCGCCGCCAGCGAACCCAGCCGCTCCGACTGCACCCGCGTCCGCGTCAACGCCGCCTCACTGCGCTGCAGCGACGCCCGCGCACTGTCCACCTCCGCACGGAAGGCGGCCGGGTCGATCTGGAACAGCGGCGTACCGGCCTGCACCTCCGCTCCCTGCGCGAACAGCCGCCGCTGCACGATCCCGCCCACCTGCGCGCGGATCTGCGCCGTACGCACCGCCGCCACACGTCCCGGCAGTTCATCGTCGCGCTGCACCGTCGCAGACGAAAGCGACACCACGCTCACCTCCGGCGCCGCCACTGGCGCCACCGTTTCCCTGGCACATGCCGCAAGCATGACCGCAAGCACCGCCCATACAGCGGTTTGAATCCTGTTGGTTTTCATCAGCAGCACAGGGCCGCACGCGCGACCAGAATCATGAATGGCGAAGTCTGCAGCGCCTGCGTGGGGTTTCGATGGAGGAACTGTGGAGATACGATGGAGCACAAGCACCTTCTGGCCCTGCCCCGCATGCACGCCACCGATTCACCCAGCGCCGCCGCGCACTGGGACCGCTCGCTCAACGGGCTCGTCCTGATCGTCGAAGACGAACCCGAGATCGCCGACATCATCGCCGCCTACCTGCATCGCGAAGGCCTGCGCACGCTGCGCGCCCAAGATGGCCTGCACGCGCTGGCGCTGCATCGCAGCGCCCGACCGGACCTGATCCTGCTGGACGTGCAGATGCCCGGGATGGATGGCTGGACGGTGCTCAACACCCTGCGCCAACGCGGCGACACCCCGGTCATCATGCTCACCGCACTGGACCAGGACCTGGACAAGCTGACCGCGCTGCGCATGGGCGCCGACGACTACGTGGTCAAGCCGTTCAATCCGGCCGAAGTGGCCGCGCGCGCCCGCGCCGTGTTGCGACGCACGTTGAATGCACGCCCGGCCGCCCCGCCCGGCATCCTGCGCGTGGGCACGCTGCTGATCGATGCCGAGCACCATTGCGTGCAGRTCGAGGGTGAGGGTTACAGCCACGAGCTGCTGCTGACCCTGACCGAGTTCAAGCTGCTGCACTGCATGGCCCTGGCGCCGTCACGGATCTTCAGCCGCAGCGAGCTGATGCACCAGTGCCTGCCCGAAAGCGAGGCGCTGGAGCGTACCGTCGACAGCCACGTCAGCAAACTGCGGCGCAAGCTCGATGACGTCGGCCTGGAAAACGTGCCGGCCAGCGTGCGCGGGGTCGGCTACCGGCTCGCGGCAGACCATTGATGCGCCGCCCGGGCCTGAGCCGGCACATCGTGGTGTCGATGTCGTTGATGGTGCTGGCGGTCATCGTGATGATGATCCTCAGCTCCTACCTGCTGTATGCCGTGCTGCTGGAGTTCTATCCCAATGCCGACGAGCCGGTGGACTGGGCGCCCACCGGCCCGGAGCTGGTGTGGATGGCCGGGGTCACGCTGATCGGCCTGACGCTGGCGGTGGCGGCGTCGGTGCGGCTTTCCCAGCGCATCCTCACCCCGCTCAACGCGGTGGTCGACAGCATCGGCAGGCTCGCCGAGGGCGACCTCGGCGCACGCGCTACGGCAAGCGACCGCTCACTGGGCGAGGTGGCCCTGCTGGTGGATGACTTCAATGCGATGGCCCGGCGCCTGCAGAACCAGGACGCCGACCGGGCGATGTGGCACGCGGCGATCGCCCATGAACTGCGCACCCCCGTCACCATCCTGCGCGGTCGCCTGCAGGGTCTTGCCGAGGGTGTGTTCCAGCCCGATGAGGCCCAGTTCCGCAGCCTGTTGGCGCAGGTCGAAGGCTTGTCGCGGTTGATCGAAGACCTGCGCGTGCTCAGCCTGGCCGACAGCGCGCGGCTGGACGTGCGCCGGGCCCGCAGCGACGTGGTGCAGGAAGTGCACTCGGTGATGACCCTGGTCGATCCCGGCTTCCGCAGCGGCGGCTTCGTGCTGGAGCTGGAGACCTCGCGCGAGGAGCATCCGGCCCACTGCGATCCCACCCGCGTGCGCCAGGCGCTGCTGGCCCTGCTCGACAACGCGCGGCGCTACGCCACGCCGGGGCGGGTGCGGATCGCCGTGCACGACACCGCCACCCACGTGCAGGTATCCGTCGATGACGAAGGCCCGGGGATCGACCCGAACGTCAGCGCGCAGATTTTCGAGCCGTTCCTGCGTGGCGATGGCTCGCGCTCGCGGCAGCGCGGCGGCAGCGGCCTGGGCCTGGCGGTGGTCAAGGCAATCGCCGATGCCCATGGCGGTCGCGTGTTCTGCACGGCCAGCGCGCTGGGTGGCGCGCGGTTCGTCATCGAACTGCCGCGCCAGTAGCGGCCTCGGTACGGGCGAGCGTGCGCATGCGCTGGCCGAGGCGCTCCAGGTTGTCATCGATGACTGCCAGTTCCTGCTGCTGCGCCAGCGGCAGGCGCGCGCGCAACTGGTGCTGCAGCTGCTGCCAGGCCGGTACGCCGCGTTCGCTGATCCGCGCGGTGGCCGCTGCCGCAGCCGCCCGCTCGCTGCCCAGCGGCACGCCATAGCCGCCCGGCACCAGCGCCGCAGGGGTGACCAGTTGGCCGGTGTCGCGCAGCAGCGCCATCAACGTATCGCGCGCGGCGTCCGCGCCGTCGGCCGGGTGGGCCAGCGTGCGTTTCAGCGCGGCACGTGCACGCAGTTCCCCGCGCTGGCGCGCGGCCTGTTCCAGCAAGAGCAGCGCCGAGGTGGCACGCAGGCCGCCCTGCTCCACCCACGCCGCGCGCTGCGCGGCCGGGCGCTGCAGCCATGCGTTGACCGTCGCGCTGCCCAGCGGCAGCTCGGCACGTGCGACGTCGAACAACTGCTGGTAGTACGCCTCCGCCGAGGCGAAGTAGTAGCCTTGGCGCAACGCCTCGCTGCGGTCCCCCAGCACCGTGCCATCGGCATGCCCCTGCCGCTCCAGTCGCGTCAACAGACCGCGCGGGGTGATCCGATTCAGCCCGGGCGTCGCCCAGCGCGGCACCCCTTCCTGCAGCAGCTTGCCGGTCTCCACCGCGCAGTTGTTGCTGACGAACCTGTAGCGTCCGCTGTAGCTCCACTGCACCTGCGCCACGCGTTCGAGCAGGCTGGCAATCTCCGTTGGCTGCAGCCGTAGCGGCACCGAGGACAGCCCGCGCAGCTCCACCTGGGTGTACTCGTTGATCACCTGGTTCAACGGCAGCACGAACAGCCGCGACGGATACGCGCCGGTCAGCCCCCGCCAGCTGGAGATCTGGACATCGCCGACGAACGCGCGGAAGGACAGCACCCGGTGGTAGGACAGGTCCATCCGGCAGGCCGGACCGGGCGGCCGCCCGGGTGCGCAGATCACCAGCCGCAGCATGCTGTGGCCCCAGCGACTCATCATCTGGTCGTTGCCCTCGGCCAGCAGGTAATCGACCGCGTAGACGCGCGCCGGGTCCACTGCCAGCAGCGAAGCCGCGCCGGTGTTTTCCTCGGCCTGCACCAGCGGCAGCGCTGCATCGCAGGCGGGCGTGTCCGCCAACGGGCCGATCTGCGCGGCGAACCACGCCGCCAGCGCAGGGCGACGGCAGGCGTAGCCGGGGTCGAGCAGGAAGTACTCGGCATTGACCGCCAGGTATTCGGCCGGGCTGCTGCGCTCGTAGTCGTCCGGGCTGCGGCCGCTGAAAGCGTTGCCGGTACGGCCCAGCCGCCAGGGGCGCTGCTGCCACCCACTGAGGTCGCGCCAGCGCGCGGTGCGCGACCAGCCGCCCGCCGCGCTGCGGTCCAGGATGTGGGTCAGCTCATGGATCAGCGCGGCCTGCACCGGACGCGGCAGTGGCTCCCCGTCCTGCACCGGGTCCAGCAAGGAACGGCGCAGCGCGATCGCGCCGTTACGGGCGCGGCCGTGCACGTGATCGGGAAGTGTGTCGGTCCAGCGCACCGGCACCGGTGCATCGAAGCGCGCCTGCCAGGTGAGGGGGAGCTGCGCCTGCACCTGCGCCAGCACGCGGCGCGCGGCCGCCTCCTGGACGGCATCCAGCCCCTGCGTCTGTAGATCCAACTGCAGCGCAGCGTGCGCCAGCGGCGCGGCCAGCAACGCCGCCAGGGCCGCCCAGCGCCAGCGGCGGGCCCGGCGGCGCGGTTGCATCACCGCGCCAGCAGACGCTTCGCCAACGCCAGGTCGCTGGCATCGCGCTGGGCGACGTCGCGCTCACGCAGGTGCAGCAGCGCCGCTTCCAGTCGCGCGCCACGGATCGCGCCGTCGCTGGCGACGAACGCGGCGGCATCTTCGCGTGCGTCGAGCACGATCTTGTCATCGCCCGAGCTGGACGAGCCGGCCGAGGAGGCGCCGGAGGCGGAACCGGCCGAAGAACCGGCGAAACTGGAGGCCAGCGCCGACAACGGCAGAGCAAGCACGGCAACAAGCAGGATCGGACGCATCATCAGGGTGTCGTTCGCGGTGGAAAGCACAGAGCGTATAGGTTGCGTGAAATCCTGTCGCGGCCTACAGGTCGAACAGCTTGCCCGGATTCAGCAGCCCTTGTGGATCAAACGCACGTTTGACCGCCTTCATCAGCGCGATTTCCGGCAGGCTGCGGGTGCTGTCCAGATAGCCTTTCTTGACCAGGCCGATCCCGTGCTCGGCCGAGATGCTGCCATCGAAACGCGCCAGTACCTGCGCCAGCAGCTTGGTGACGTGCTCGCACTGGGTCAGGAACTCGGCGTCGGGGGTGGCATCGGGCTTGAGCACGTTGATGTGCAGGTTGCCGTCACCGATATGCCCGAACCAGACCACGTCGAACTGCGGGTAAGCCTGGCCGATCAGGGCCTGGGTTTCGGCCATGAACGCGGGCATCGCCGAGATCCGCACCGAGACATCGTTTTTGTACGGCTTGTAGCGTGCGACCGCCTCGGTGATGCCTTCGCGCAGTCGCCACAGCTGTGCGGCCTGCGCATCGCTCGCACTGACCACGCCATCGCTGACCCAGCCCTGCTCCATGCAGGCCTCGAAGGCCGCCATCGCCGCGGCTTCCTGCGCCGCGTCGCCGGCCGCGAATTCGGTGACTACGTAAAACGGATGCACCTGGTCAAAGGGTGCCTGCGCGCCATGTGCCAGTACGTGTTCCAGCGCGCGGTCGGTGAAGAATTCGAAGGCCTGCAGTTGCAGCCGCTCGCGGAACGCGGCGAACACCTGCATCAGCACCTCGAAGCTGGGCAGCGCCAGCAGCATCACGTTGCTGGCCGGCGGCGGATCGGTCAGCCGCAGCGTGGCCTCCACGATCACCCCGAGGGTGCCTTCGGAAGCAATCAGGAGCTGGCGGAAGTCATAGCCGCTGGAGTTCTTGATCAGGCCCTTGTTGAGCTCAAGCAGCTCGCCGCTGGCGGTAACCACCTTGAGCCCGGCGATCCACTCGCGGGTGTTGCCATAGCGGATCACGCGGATGCCGCCGGCGTTGGTGGCGATGTTGCCGCCGATCGAGCACGAGCCGCGCGCAGCGAAATCCACCGGATAGATCAGACCGTGTTCCAGCGCGGCGTTGTGCACCGCTTCCAGCGCCATGCCGGCCTGCACGGTCAGGGTGCGGTCCACCGCATCGAAGGCCAGCGGCTTGTTCATCCGTTCCAGGCTGAGCACCAGCTCGCCATGGGCGGCCACCGCGCCACCGGACAGGCCCGTGCGGCCGCCCGACGGCACCACGGCCACGCGCTGCGCGGTCGCCCAGCGCAGGATCGCCTGCACGTCCTCGACGCTGCCCGGCAGTGCGATCGCCAGCGGCGCCGGGGTCCAGCGCCGGGTCCAGTCGCGGCCGTAGTGCTCCAGGTCGGCCGGGTCGGTCTTGAGCCGCAGCCCAGGGCAGTCCTGCAACAGCGAAGAAAGGCGCGGATCGGTCATGGCATCGGGACGGGGCAATGGAGTTCCCAAGCGTAGCAGACCCCCGTGGGTGTCCTGGCCGTCGGCATGCCCGCAGGCGGTGGCAACGGATGCATCTGAAACCATCGCCGCGTCCATTGGCGCACTGCACAATCGCCTGCCCGTTCTGGCATAGTTGGGCGCTCCCGCCCTACACGCTGCGCCCTTGCCCATGTCGCCGAAGAAGACCTCGTTCCCGAAGCAGGATATCCGCGTGCTGTTGCTGGAGGGGGTGAGCCAGACCGCGATCGACGTGTTCACCGCCGCCGGCTATTCGCAGATCGAACTGCACAGCAAGGCGCTGCCCGAAGACGAGTTGAAAGCGCGCATCGCCGAGGCGCACATCGTCGGCATCCGTTCGCGCACGCAACTGAGCGCCGAGGTACTGGCCCATGCCAAGCGCCTGATGGCRGTGGGCTGTTTCTGCATCGGCACCAACCAGGTGGACCTGGACGCAGCCGAGCTGGCCGGCATCCCGGTGTTCAACGCGCCTTACTCCAACACCCGCAGCGTGGCCGAGCTGGTCATCGCCGAAGCGATCATGCTCACCCGTGGCATTCCGCAGAAGAACGCCGAATGCCATCGCGGCGGCTGGTCCAAGTCGGCCGCCGGCAGCCATGAAGTGCGCGGCAAGACGCTGGGCATCATCGGCTATGGCCACATCGGCACCCAGGTCGGGGTGATGGCCGAGGCGATGGGCATGCAGGTGATCTTCCACGACGTGGAAACCAAACTGTCGCTGGGCAACGCGCGCGCGGCGATCAGCCTGGACGACCTGCTCTCGCGCGCCGATATCGTCACCGTGCACGTGCCCGAAACCCCGGCCACGCAGTGGATGATCGGTGCCGCCGAACTGGCGCGGATGCGCCCCGGCGCCCACCTGATCAACGCCGCACGCGGCACCGTGGTGGACATCGAGGCGCTGGACGCGGCGCTGCACAGCGGCCATATCGGCGGTGCGGCGCTGGATGTGTTCCCGATCGAGCCCAAGGGCAACGGCGATGCCTTCGTGTCGCCATTGACCGCGCACGACAACGTGATCCTCACCCCGCACGTGGGCGGCAGCACGCTGGAGGCGCAGGACAACATCGGCATCGAAGTGGCGGCCAAGCTGGTCCGCTACAGCGACAACGGCAGCACCCTGTCGGCGGTCAACTTCCCCGAAGTCACCCTGCCCGAGCACGAAGACAGCCTGCGCCTGCTGCACATCCACCAGAACGTGCCCGGCGTGTTGTCCCGGGTCAACGAGATCTTCTCGCGCCACAACGTCAACATCGACGGCCAGTTCCTGCGCACCGACCCCAAGGTCGGCTACGTGGTCATCGACATCACCGCCAGCGAGGCCCAGGCCACCGCCGTGCGCGAAGAACTGGCCGCGATCCCGGGCACCCTGCGGACCCGCGTGCTGTATTGATCGACGGCTGGGCTGCCCGGCGGCGGGATGTCGTGCCGCGCTGGCGCGCGGTTGCCGAGCATGGCTCGGCACTACCCGTGCGCGCGAGGTCCCGGTAGAGCCGAGCCATGCTCGGCTGCCTTTCGTTCCGGGATCGCGACGGCCTGATCCAGGCGTCGCACCGAGGTCAACCGCGACCGACGCGCCAGCCGGCGTTGGGCATCCGGCTGCGGACAATGATGCGGCGCTGCCTTGGTGCCGTGGTCCCGCGCTTCCGTGGTGCCGCGCTGCCGCGCGGTTGCCGAGCATGGCTCGGCACTACCGGTGCGCGCGAGGTCCCGGTAGAGCCGAGCCATGCTCGGCTGCCTTTCGTTCCGGCATCGCGACGGCCTGACCCAGGCGTCGGACCGAGGTCAACCGCGACCGACGCGCCAGCCGGCGTTGGGCATCCGGCTGCGGACGGTAGAGCCGAGCCATGCTCGGCTGCCTTCCGTTCCGGCATCGCGACGGCCTGACCCAGGCGTCGGACCGAGGTCAACCGCGTCCGACGCGCCAGCCGACGTTGGGCTTCCGGTTGCGGACGGTGGTGGCGCGGTGGCGCGGTGGCGTGGTGCCGCGCGGTTGCCGAGCATGGCTCGGCACTACCCGTGCGCGCGAGGTCCCGGTAGAGCCGAGCCATGCTCGGCTGCCTTTCGTTGCGGACCGAGCGCGTCGCAAAGGGACGATGCGCTTCGGTCGTTACCGCGCCAGCCAGCGCTTCGCCATCCGCGGCAACGAATCATCACCGTCCGGGGTTTCTATCGCCGCATTGGCCACGTCACGGATATCCCGCCAGGCCAACGCCAGCGATTCCTCGCTGATCGCGAACTGCTCGCTGCCCAGTGCACGCACCACGTAACGGGCATCGTAGTGCCAGTGGCCGGGTACGTCCTTGCGCTCGGGGATCCAGTGCTTGTCGATGTCGAACAGCTCGCCATCCTCCAGCACCAGCCCGCTCAGTCCGGACTCCTCCTCGGCCTCCTTCAGCGCCACCCGGGCCAGGTTGCGGTCGCCATCGGCGTGGCCGCCCAGCTGCAGCCAGCGGTCCAGCTTGCGGTGGTGGGTGAGCAGGACGCGCGCGCCGTCGGTGCTGACCAGCCATGCGCTGCCGGTGAAGTGGCCGGCCAGGCGCTCGCGCTGGAACGGGTTTTCCGCATCGTCCAACAATGTGCTGAATTCGTCAGCCAAGGCGGCGTGTTCAGGCTGGCGCCGCGCATATGCGGCCAGTTGGGCGCGCAGGTGGGCATCAGCAACGGCAATGGATTCAGGGTCGATCGACATGGGGGCGGGGGCGCGGGGCGGAATTTGTCGATTATCGCCGGCCCATGCTGCATTTGTGCTTGTGCGTGGGCTTCAGCTTTGGCTAAGGTACAGCGGGCCCCGCACCGTTGGGGCGCCCAGTTGCCATCAGGGTGTGCGGCAAAGTACCGCGCACCTCACCTTTGTCCATTTAGGGAAGCACTGCATGCTGAAGTCTCTGTTGAGGGTAAAACCGGTTGAACCGGCCGGGCACGTCGATGCCGGTGAGCCCATCGAAGGCAGCCTGGACGGCGAAGTCACGTTGAAACGGACCCTCACGGCGAAACACCTCATCATGCTCGGCATCGGTGCGGTGATCGGCGCAGGTATTTTCGTGTTGACCGGCCAGGCCGCGGCCAACCATGCCGGCCCGGCGGTGATGCTGTCCTTCGTGTTCGCCGGCTTCGCCTGCGCGCTGGCCGGCCTGTGCTACGCCGAGTTCGCGGCGATGATGCCGGTCTCCGGCAGCGCCTATTCCTACTCCTACGCCACGCTGGGCGAAGGCATGGCCTGGTTCATCGGCTGGTGCCTGGTGCTGGAGTACCTGTTCGCCTCGGCCTCGGTCGCCGTGGGCTGGTCGGCCTACCTGATCAGCTTTATCACCACCACGCTGCACATGCCCTTCCCCGACGCGCTCAGTGCCGCGCCGATCGCCTGGACCGGGCAGGAGTTCATTTCCTCCGGCAAGCTGTTCAACATGCCCGCGGTGCTGATCGTGGCGGCGGTGACCGGCCTGCTGTACGTGGGCGTGACCCAGTCCGCCTTCGTCAACGCCATCATCGTGGCCATCAAGGTGTTTGTGATCTGCCTGTTCATCGGCATCGGCGCGGCGCATGTGGACCCGGCCAACTGGCATCCCTTCATCCCCGAAAACACCGGCGTATCCGGCGAATTCGGCTGGAGCGGGGTGTTCCGCGCGGCGACCATCGTGTTCTTCGCCTACATCGGCTTCGATGCGGTCTCCACCGCCGCCGGTGAAACCAAGGATCCGCAGCGCAACATGCCGATCGGCCTGCTCGGCTCGCTGGCGGTGTGCACCATCGTCTACATCATCGTCTGCGCGGTACTGACCGGCATGCTGCCGTACCACCTGCTGGGCACCGACAAGCCGGTGGCCACCGCGCTGGAAGCCTACCCGAGCCTGTCCTGGCTGAAGACCGCAGTGGAAATCGGCGCGATCGCCGGCCTGTCCTCAGTGGTGCTGGTGATGATGATGGGCCAGACYCGCATCGCCTACACGATCTCGCGCGACGGCCTGCTGCCGAAGATCTTCGGCAAGGTCCACAAGCGCTTCCGCACCCCGTACTGGGCCACGATTGTCGTGGGCGTGCTGGCTGCGACGCTGGCCGGCCTGGTGCCGCTGAACGTGCTRGGCGAACTGGTTTCAATGGGTACCCTGTTGGCCTTCGCCACGGTCTGCATCGGCGTGCTGATCCTGCGCTACACGCGCCCGGAACTGCCGCGTCCGTTCCGCGTGCCAGTGGTGTGGATCATCTGCCCGCTGGGCGCGCTGTCGTGCCTGTTCCTGTTCTGGCAGGCCTTCGCGGTGCATTGGCACCTGTTCCTCGGCTGGACGCTGCTGGGGCTGTGCATCTACTTCGGCTATGGCATCCGCCACAGCAAGCTCAACAAGACCTCCGCCTGAGTGCTGCCGGGCCGGCCTTGCGCCGGCCCGGTGTTTTGACACGTCGTACCTGAGARGACACCCAAACCATGTTCAAGCAACTGTGGGCCACCAAGCACCCCCACGCCGCCCATGAAGACGCCAACGGCCTGAGCCTGGTCCGCACCCTCGGCCCGTGGGGGCTGACCGCGCTTGGCATCGGCGCGGTCATCGGCGGCGGCATCTTCGTGATCACCGGTCAGGCGGCGGCCAACCACGCCGGCCCGGCGATCATGCTGTCCTTCGTGCTGGCTGCGATCTGCTGCGCGTTCTGCGCGATGGCCTACGCCGAGTTCGCGGCGATGGTGCCAGTGTCGGGCAGTGCCTACACCTATACCTATGCCACGTTCGGCGAGCTCTCGGCCTGGTTCATCGGGTGGATGCTGGTGCTGGAATATGGCGTCTCCGCATCGGCGGTGGCGGTCAGCTGGACCGGGTACTTCCTGAGCCTGCTGAGTCATTTCGACATCCACCTGCCGGCGGCGCTGGTCAGTGCCCCGCTGGATGCGCAGCTGCGCCCGACCGGTGCGATCGCCAATATTCCGGCCGCCATCCTGGTGCTGCTGCTGACCTGGCTGTGCTACGTGGGCATCAGCAAGTCCTCGGCGATGAACATGGCCATGGTCGTGCTGAAGACCGGGCTGATCGTGCTGGTGATCATCGCCGGCTGGAAGTACGTCGACCCGGCCAACTGGACCCCGTTCATCCCCGCCAACGAGGGACCGGGCAAGTACGGCTTTGAAGGCGTACTGCGCGGCGCGGCGATGGTGTTCTTCGCCTACATCGGCTTCGAGGCCGTCTCGGTGGCCGCGCAGGAATCGCACCGGCCGCAGCGCGACATGCCGATCGGCATGCTGCTCTCGCTGGTGATCTGCACGGTGCTGTACATCGCCATGGCTGCGGTCATGACCGGGCTGGTGCCCTACGCCCTGCTGGGCACCGATGAGCCGGTGGTCACCGCCGTGGCCGCGCACCCGCAGCTGGGCTGGCTGCGCATCGTGGTCGAGATCGGCGCATTGATCGGCCTGTCTTCGGTGGTGCTGGTGATGATCATCGGGCAGCCGCGCATCTTCATGATCATGGGACGCGACGGGCTGCTGCCGCCGGTGTTCACCAAGATCCATCCCAAGTACCGCACCCCGCACATCAACACGGTGATCACCGGTATCGGCATCGCCCTGCTGGCAGCGCTGTTCCCGCTGGACATCCTCGGCGAGCTGACCTCGATGGGCACCCTGATCGCCTTCGCGGCGGTGTGCGCCGGCGTGCTGATCCTGCGCCGCACCCAGCCGGACCTGCCGCGTCCGTTCCGGATGCCGATGGCGTGGCTGATCTGCAGCCTGGGCGTACTGAGCTGCGTGGCGCTGCTGACCGCGATGACAGCGCACAACTGGATGCTGATGGGCGTCTGGACCGCAGTGGGCTTTGCAATCTATTTCGGCTACGGCTACCGCCACAGCCGCCTGCGCGGGTAATACCGGCCGCTGGCGGCCCTGGCCGATCCCGAACGAGCCCCGGTAGTGCCGGCCGCTGGCCGGCTCCAGGCAATCCCGAACGCGCCCCGGTAACGCCGRCCGCTGGCCGGCTCCAGGCAATCCCGAACGCAGCCCGGGTAGTGCCGGCCGCTGGCCGGCTCCAGGCAATCCCGAACGCGCCCCGGTAGCGCCGGCCGCTGGCCGGCTCCTCACGAACATCCTGGGTCCACGTGTCCCCGGCCAACGGCCGGCACGACCATCCGCGCGCGGGAATCATCGAAGCGCCGTAAAATACCCGCCATGACCACCCCCACGTTCCCCTACGACACCGCCCGCCTCAGCGAGCTGGCCCAATTGCTGATCGACAACGTCCGCGAGCTGGCCCAGGCCGGCTGGACCCCGGCCACCAGCAGCAACTTCTCGCACCGCCTGGATGACCGCCATGCGGCGATCACCGTGTCCGGCAAGGACAAGGGGCGGCTGGTGGAGGACGACATCATGGTGGTGGATTTCGATGGCAAGGCCATCGGCCGTCCGCTGCGCCCGTCGGCCGAAACGCTGCTGCATACCCAGCTGTACCGCCGCTTCCCCGAGATCGGCTGCGTGCTGCACACCCATTCGCCGGTGCAGACGATCGCCTCGCGCCTCTATGCGCCGCAGGGTCACATCCGGCTGGAGGGCTACGAGCTGATCAAGGCCTTCCACGGCAACAGTACCCACGAGATGGCCATCGACGTGCCGGTGTTCGCCAATACCCAGGACATGGACGTGCTCTCGGCTCAGGTCGATGCCCTGCTCGACACCCAACCGCTCTGGGGCTATCTGATCGACGGCCATGGCCTGTACGCGTGGGGCCGCACCATGGCCGAAGCGCGCCGCCACATGGAAGCCTTCGAATTCCTGCTGCATTGCGAGCTGGAGCTGCGCAAACTGCGCGGCTGAACAGTACCGCCCGCGCCCCGGTAGTGCCGGCCGCTGGCCGGCTCCACGC
>NZ_JBFULB010000085.1:0-13545 GCF_056400545.1 Stenotrophomonas sp. P5_A8
GCGTAGCCGTTGAGCCCCCAGTTCTGCGCCCGGGCGGTTTCGCCCATCACGATCACCAGCAGACGCGGACGGCTGCCGGCCGCGCGTGGGGTGGCCTTGGCATCGGTGCCGATCGGCAGCTTCGGCGCGCGCTGGATCGGGTTGTCGCCGCGCAGCGCCTTGGGCAGGCCCAGCAGGAAGTTGCCTGGCGTGGCCAGGTAACGCACCTCGCGCTGGTTGCGCATCAGCGCGGACATTTCCTGGAAAGAAAGCATGGCCCCGCCGAATGYGACCACCGCCGACAACAGCAGGAAACCGGCACGCCACAACAGCGCCTTGCCCCAGCTGCGCTTGACCAGCTGCACGCGCCACAGCACCAGCATCGGCAGCAGGGCCAGCAACAGGAGCGGCGCGATCAGCGCCGGGGTCATCAGCTCGCGGCTTTCCTTGTGGTCGGTGGCCAGCACGTTGCGCAGCATGTCCGCATCCAGATAGATGTGGTAGCTGCCCATGTAGTGCGCCGCCATGGCGGTGCCGAGCAGCAGCAGACCCACCACCATCTTGGCATTCCAGCGCCACACCAGCAGACCCATCAGCAGGCAGTGGGCGCCCACCAGGAACAGCAGCAGCGAGATCGCAAAGCGGATGCTGCCCGGATGGGTGGCCATGGCGCTGTGCCAGAACAGGCCATTGCAGGCCACCGCGAAGAACAGGCTGGTGAGCGCGATCAGCGCTTCGGTGGACAGCTGCGGCCGCCAGCTGCGCCAGCGTGCCAGCTCCACGAACCGTGTCGTGCGGGGTACCGATGCACTCATGCCCGCTCTCCCTGTGGCAGTGCCGGTTGGGTACTGCGCGATCGTTTCAGCAGCGGCTGCACCGCCAGATACAACAGCAGCGACACCAGCCAGCAGGTGGCCAGCGTCCACAGATCATGGGACAGGAAGTGCGCGCCGCGTAGCTGCTGGGACAGCCCGAATACCCCGCCCGCCACCAACCCGACCGCCAGCCCGCGCCAGCGCCAGGCCGGTCGCACCATCAGGGCGAAGAAGTACAGACTGATCCATGCGTATCCCGCGCTCGAATGGCCGGCAGGAAAACAGATGCCACGGGGCATGTCGTGCGGCCGTGAAGCGAACAGGCCGATGTACTCCCGCGCACCGCCGTAGCGGGCCAGGTCCCAGGGGCAATCCATGTTGGTCACCGACTTGAGCAGCGACACCACCCCGGTGCCCAGCGCCACCGCCAGCACCAGATACAGCAGTGGCCAGCGCCACGCGGCGGCGCGTTCGCTGCGCCAGGCATGCGTGCACAGCACGATCGCTGCCAGCGCTGCTGCCGTGCTCGTCCACTTGCCGACCTTGTGCACCAGATGGCTGGTGACCCAGGCGTTCTGCAGGGCCCAATGATGACCTTCGAGTCGATAGAACTGGTCGGCCAGCCATTGGTCGCCGCCGAAGCCCATCAACAGCGCGCTGGCCGCCAGGGTTGCCAGCAGCGGCAACCACAGATGGCCGCGCAGGAACTGCGCGACCGGGGAGGGGGCCACGTGGGAAAGGGCGACAGGAACGGCGGACGCTGAGGGCATGGGCGATTCAAAGGCGAATTGATTCGCGGCCATGGTCGTCAGCGGCGTGTCGGAGAGCAGTCGGAGCGATGTTGGACACAGGTTAAATGGGGGCCCTGTGCAGGCCTGCCATTCAGTCCGGCTCGTCTGTCGACACCGCATCACCCTGCAGATGCGAATGGCAATCGACACGCCACGCGGTGCCGGGCACCAGTTTCCAGCGGTTGCGATTGCTGCTGCCGATGTCGATCACCTGCGCGCGGTCCACGCAGGGGCTCATCGCCTCGTCCAGCACCAGCAGCCAGCGCGTCCGTGGTGCCAGTGCGAGCCAGGGACCGGCATCCTGCCACTGCTCGTCCCATGGCCGCTTGAAGCCGAACTCGGCAACCTTGCGATCGGCCTGCAGCAGGTTCTGTTCGCGCCAGGCCAGCAGGCCCAGCTCCCCATCCGGACCGATCCGCTGGCCGACCCGCTGCATCAGTGCCGATGCCGAACTGTAGGGATCCAGCGCGGGCATCAGCCCCCAGCCGTACAGATTCCACAGCAGGAATGACGTGATCACCACCAGCGCACCCGCGCGGCGCTGGCGCAGCCAGGCCATCACGCCGATCAGCACCCCCCCGAAACCCAGCATCCAGCTGCCGAGCAGCGGCAGCAGGCTGGCGGGCATCTCGCGCCGTGCCAGCTGCGCGTGTGCCCACGCACTGCCACTGAGCAGTTGCGTGCCGATGTACAGCGCGGCCACGGCGAGCAGGGCGACGTAGGCCAGCAGCAGCCAGCGGGCACCCGTCCTGCGCAAGAGCCCCGGCAGCAACGGCGCGGCAGCCACGCACAGCAGCGGCAGCATCGGGAAGATGTAGACCTCGCGCTTGCCGGGACTGGCGCTGAAGAACACCAGTACCAGCAACGACCAGCCCAGCAGCAGCCAGTAACGGCCGTCCAGGCGTTTGAGGCGCCGCCACCAGGCGGGCAGCAGCGCGGGCAGCAGCAGGCTGCCCGGCAGCCACAACGTGGCGATCACCTGCAGGTAGTACCAGGCCGGCTGCACGTGGTGCCAGGCGTTGGCATAGCGGGTGCCGGTCTGCTTGAACAACAGCTCGCGTGCGTAGGCCTGCAGGCTCGGCTCGGGATCGTTCAACAACGCGATACCCAACGGCGCCAGCCATACGGCCGTGCCGAGCAGGAAGGCCGGCAGCAGCCACCACAGGCTGCGCGCGCTTGCCGCGCCAGGCGGGCGTGGCTGATCGCGGCTGCGCCAGCGCCACAGCGCCCACGGCAGCAGCACCAGCAGCGGCAGGAAGCCCACGCCCTTGGTCACCGTGCCCAGCCCGGCGGCGAAACCGGCCAGCCACAGCGCGCCCAGGTTGCGACCCTCCAGCAGGTGGCGCAGCAGGCCCCACATCGCCAGCGTCGTCATCGCCACCAGCACCATGTCGATCTGCGCACGCTTGGCCATCAGGCCGAACTGCAGGCAGCTGAACAATGCGAGCACCGCCCACCACGCGACCCGCCGGTTCCACAGCCGTCGCGCCAGATCCCAGGTCAGCCACAGGGTCAGCAGGCCGGCCAGCAGCGAGGGCACCAGGAAGGCCAGGTTCCAGCCGCCAAACACGGTGTGGCTGGCGGCCTGCATCCACATGAACACCGGCGGCTTCTCGGCGTACAGCTCGCTGCCCCGATGCGGCAGCAGCCAGTTGCCGCTGTCCACCATCGCACGCGCGGCCAGCACGAAGCGCGGCTCGTCGGGCGGGGAGGGTTGGCGCATGCCGATACCGGCCAGCAGGGCCAGCACGATGCCCACGCAGACCAGGATCGGCCAGCGATGGCGCAGCAACGTTGCGTCGGGCATGTCGGCACTCTTCGGCTAAACCGCCACTGTCTCCCCGACAGCGTGGGAAAAGCGTCGAAACCGGCCCATTGCGACCGGATTCCGACATGGATCGGGCTACCATGCCCCGATCCGTTCACGAGAGTCTGCCATGCGGCTCCTGGTCATTGAAGACAACCGCCAGCTGGTCGCCAACCTGTTCGACTATTTCGAATCGCTGGGCCACGTGCTGGATGTCGCGCCCGACGGCGTCACCGGCCTGCACCTGGCGGTCAGCCATGCCTACGACGTCGTCATCCTGGACTGGATGCTGCCGCGCATGGAGGGCCCGGAAGTCCTGCGCCGGCTGCGTGCCGAGCACGGCTCGGAAGTGCCGGTAATCATGCTCACCGCGCGCGATGAGCTGCCCGACAAAATCGCCGGCTTCCGGGCCGGTGCCGACGACTACCTGACCAAGCCCTTCGCACTGCCCGAACTGGAAGTGCGCCTGGAAGCGCTGATGGTGCGCGCGCATGGGCGCAATCCGCGCAAGGTGTTGGAAGTGGCCGATCTCAAGCTGGATCTGGCCACGCTGGAGGCCTATCGCGACGGCAAGGTGCTGCACCTGTACCCGGCCTGCCGCAAGCTGCTGGAAGTGCTGATGCGTGCCAGTCCCGCGGCGGTGACCCGCCAGCAGCTGGAGTTCGCGCTGTGGGGCGATGAGCCGCCCGATGGTGACCTGCTGCGTTCGCACGTCTACGAACTGCGCCGCAGCGTGGATGGCGCCTCCGCGCAGAAGTTGATCCATACCTTGCCACGCGTCGGCTATCGGCTGGGCCTGATCGGCACGGAATCCAGCAATGAGACCGCGTAAGCCCGCACCGCTGCACCGCCGGCTGGTGTGGTGGTTGCTGGCGTACCTGGCCATGATCTCCATCGCCGTGTTCAGTGTGGGCAACTACGTGCATGAACATGCCGAGCATTCGGCGTGGCGCGCGCTGCTCAACTCCGAGCTGGACAGCATCGTCAACCATATCGAGCACGAACCGCATTACCGCTGGCAGGACTCGGACACGCTGCGGCTGTTCACCCTCGATGGCCGTGTGGGCGTTCCCGAAAGCTTGCGTACGCTGCATCCCGGGCTGCACGACGGGGTGATGGTCAACGATCGGGCCAGCGCGGTCATGATCCGCGATACCGACAAACTCGGCCGGCTGGCGCTKGTGCTGGACATCAACGACTTCCACGAACTGGAGGAATTCGCCACGCGCTGGGTGATGCTGGCCGGGGTGGTGATGATCATCGTGACCGTGCTGATGGCCTCCTTCGGCGTCAGTCGGCTGGTGCGGCCGTTGCGTTCGCTGGCCACGCGCATCGATCAGCTCAAGCCCGGCGTGCCGGGGCAGCGGGTGACCGTTGACCCGCGCGGCAGCTCGGAGCTGTATGTGATCGCCGCCGCGGTCAATGATTACCTGGCCCGCAACGAACAGTTCGTCGAGCGCGAGCGCGCCTTCATCACCACCACCAGCCACGAACTGCGCACGCCCATCGCGGTGATCACCGGCGCAGCCGAGCTGGCGTTGGGGCAGCCGGCGCTGCCGGACCGCGCGCGCGTGCAGATGCAGCGCGTGCACCGCACCGCGCAGGGTGTGGAGCAGCTGATCCAGCTGCTGCTGGTGCTGGCGCGTGATCCGGCGCGCCTGGCCGCACGCGGCGAGCGCATCGCACTGGATCAGCTGGTGCCGGACATCATCGAGGACCATCGCCACCTGATGGGCGACAAGGACCTGCGCATCGAAGTGGAGGGTCTGGCGCCGGCAGAGATCATCGCGCCGCTGGGCGTGGTGCAGGCGGCCATCGGTAACTTGCTGCGCAATGCGATCGAAAACAGCGGCCGCGGCACCATCCATATCCAGCTGTCGCGCGCGGCGGTGGTCACCCTGCAGGATCCCGGTCATGGCATGAGTCCGGAAGAAATCGCCGCCGTGCACGCGCGGATGGCACGCGGCGATCGCAACGAACAGAGCGGGATCGGTCTGGAACTGATCGCCAAGCTCTGCGACCACCTGGGGTGGGCGCTGCAGATCGAACCGTGCGCGCCGCGTGGCACGAAGGTGATCCTTGACCTGGGTGCGTCGCTTCCAGGCGCGTCCCCGCGTGCGATGACGTAATCGGACTGCCACGCGCGGTGCCGCCGCGTGGCATCGAGTGAAGATGATGTTAACCTCTGGAAAGGCGCCGCTTTATGCGGCGCTTTTTTTTCTTCGATCGACAGAGGATGGCGTCATGCCGACCGAAACCAGCACTGCACTGATCACCAATGACATTGTCGGCCTCGGCCTGATCGCCGCCACACTCGCGCTGATCTTCTGGGCCGCGAGCGGGCCGACCCCGCTGCTGAAAAAGATCTTCGCCTGGGTGCCGGCACTCCTGCTGTGCTATTTCATCCCGGCCATCTACAACACCGCCGGCATCATCGACGGCCACAACACCTCCCTGTACAACCCGATCGCACGCGACGTCCTGCTGCCGGCCGCGCTGGTGCTGCTGACGTTGTCGATCGACCTCAAAGGGGTGATGAAGCTCGGCCCCAAGCTGCTGGTGATGTTCTGTGCCGGTACGCTCGGCATCATGCTCGGTGCGATCGTGTCGTTCCAGCTGATGTCCTGGATCCATCCGGAAACCGTCGCCGGCGACACCTGGGCAGGCATGGCCGCCCTGGCCGGCAGCTGGATCGGCGGCGGCGCCAACATGGTGGCGATGCGCGAAGTGTTCGGCACCGACGCGACCACCTTCGGCCAATTCGCGGTGGTCGATGTGGCCTGTGCCAGCCTGTGGATGGCGGTGCTGCTGTTCCTGGCCAACCGCGCCCCGCAGATCGACGCGCGCAACGGCGCCGACACCCGCGCCATCGATGAGATGAAGGCGCGGATTTCGGCCTACGAAGCGCAGAACGCGCGCATTCCCAGCCTGACCGACCTGATGGTGATCGTCGGTGTCGCGCTGGGCGGCGTTGGCCTGGCGCACGCCATCGCCGCGCCGCTGAGCGGCTGGTTCAAGGCCAATGTGAGCTGGGCCAGCCAGTTCAGCCTGGACAGTGCGTTCGTGTGGGTGGTGTTGCTGTCCACCGCGCTCGGCCTGGGCCTGAGCTTCACCCGCGCGCGGCGGTTGGAGTCGGCCGGTGCCTCGCGGCTGGGGACACTGTTCCTGTATTTCCTGATCGCCTGCATCGGCATGCAGATGGATCTGCTGTCGCTGCTGGATCGTCCGTGGCTGTTCGCGCTCGGCGCGATCTGGATGCTCACCCACATCCTGGTGCTGTGGATCGCGGCCAAGCTGCTGCGGGCGCCGCTGTTCTTCTTTGCCATCGGCTCGCAGGGCAACATCGGTGCGGCCGCCTCGGCACCGGTGGTGGCCGCCGCGTTCCATCCCTCGCTGGCGCCGGTCGGGGTGCTGCTCGGCACCGTCGGCTACGCCACCGGCACTGGCCTGGCGTATGTCACCGGCCTGATCCTGAAATGGATGGCCGGGGCCTGATCGGCCCCGGGGAGTCGCCCGTCCCGGACGAATTCCGGGGCGGCGACGCGCGCGGTTGGCCGTGCCGGCCGCTGGCCCGCGCGCCGCCGCTGCCCTCCTCAAGGCGATGCCGGCCACCTGGTTCGTCAACGATACCGATTGCCTGGACAGCGTCTACCGGCTGCAGCGCGGTCAGGGCTACGTCGATCGGATGGGCGCGGCCAACAACGCGAAGGTGACGTCGAGCGCGGTAACGCTTACCGGATGGCCCCATGAAAAACGGCGGCGCTTTCGCGCCGCCGTCGGTGTCTTCAACGAGGCATCCGCTTCAACAGCAGCGGCCACCGTTCCTGCCCCCGTAACGCGCCTCCTGGCGCTCGCGGAAGAAGGTCTTGTAGTCCATCGGTACGCGGTCGGGGTGGTTTTCCAGCACGTGGCGCACGTAGTTGTCGTAGTCGGGAATGCCGCAGCACAGGCGTGCGGTCTGCACCAGGCGCCGCCACAGTCGGCGGTGCGCCTGGTACTGGCCAACGGGAACCAGTTCGGTACTCATCACAGGTCTGCCATCTGGTGTGGCTGTAGCGCCACGTACGGGGTTTCCTTGTCGCTGCGCTGCGGATTGCGGCGCGCCTGCACGATGGTCTTGATCGCATAGAACAGGATCGAGAACACCACGAACAGGAACAGCACGGTCAGGCTCGTGTTGACGTAGGCGTTGACCACGATCTGATGCATCTGGTCCAGGCTCTTGGYCGGCGCGGTGATGGTGCCGGTGGCGATCGCATCCTGGAACTTGTGCGCCTGGGCCAGGAAGCCCTGGGCCGGGTTCTTGTCGAAGATCTTGATCAGCCCGGCGTACGTGGTGCAGATCAGCAGCCACACCGCCGGCACGCCGGTCACCCAGGCAAAGCGCTCGCGCTTCATCTTGAACAGCACCACCGTGCCCAGCATCAGCGCGATGCCGGCYAGCATCTGGTTGGAGATGCCAAACAGCGGCCACAGGGTCTGGATGCCGCCGAAGGGATCCTTGACGCCGGTGTACAACAGGTAGCCCCACAGCGCCACGCAGCCTGCGGTGGCGATGATGTTMGCCGTCCACGACTCGGTCTTCTTCAGCGCCGGCACGAAGTTGCCCAGCAGGTCCTGCAGCATGAAGCGACCGGCACGGGTCCCGGCATCGACCGCGGTCAGGATGAACAGCGCTTCGAACAGGATCGCGAAGTGGTACCAGAACGCCATCATCGCGTTGCTGCCGCTGGGAATGGCCTGGTGCAGGATCTGCGCGATACCCACTGCCAGCGTCGGTGCGCCACCGGCACGGTGCAGGATGGTCGGCTCGCCGATGGCCAACGCGGTGGCTTCCAGCTGCTCGGGGGTGATCGCAAAGCCCCAGGTGGTGGAGATGTAGTGCGCGGCCGATACAGCGTCCGGACCGATCACCGATGCCGGGCTGTTCATGGCGAAGTAGATGCCCGGATCGATGATCGAGGCCGCCACCAGTGCCATCACCGCGACGAAGGATTCCATCAGCATGCCGCCGTAGCCGATGTAGCGCATGTGGCGCTCATTGGCCAGCAGCTTGGGCGTGGTGCCCGAGGCGATGAGTGCGTGGAAGCCGGACACCGCGCCGCAGGCGATGGTGATGAACAGGAACGGGAACATGCCGCCCTTCCACACCGGGCCGTCGCCGCTGGCCGCGAACTGGGTCAATGCCGGCATCTTCAGTTCCGGCATCACGATCAGGATGCCGATCGCCAGCGCCACGATGGTGCCGATCTTGAGGAAGGTGGACAGGTAGTCGCGGGGTGCCAGCAGCAGCCACACCGGCAGCACCGAGGCGACGAAGCCGTAGCCGATCAGCATCCAGGTGATCTGGATGCCGGTGAAGGTGAAGGCCGGGCCCCAGACCGGATCGGCGGCGACCTTGCCGCCGAACCAGATCGCGGCCAGCAGCAGGATCAACCCGACCACCGAAATCTCGCCGATCTTGCCGGGGCGGATGTAGCGCATGTACACGCCCATCATGATCGCGATGGGCATCGTCGCAATCACCGTGAACATGCCCCACGGACTCTCGGCCAGGGCCTTGACCACCACCATCGCCAGTACCGCCAGGATGATGATCATGATCAGGAACGCGCCGAACAGCGCGATGGTGCCGGGCACCTGGCCCATTTCCTCGCGGACCAGGTCACCCAGCGAGCGCCCGTTGCGGCGGCTGGAGATGAACAGGACCATGAAGTCCTGCACCGCCCCGGCCAGCACCACGCCGACCACCAGCCACAGCAGGCCGGGCAGGTAGCCCATCTGTGCGGCGAGCACCGGGCCGACCAGCGGACCGGCACCGGCGATGGCGGCGAAGTGGTGGCCGAACAGCACGTGTTTGTTGGTCGGGACATAGTCCAGGCCATCGTTGTTGAGCACCGCCGGGGTGGCCCGGGTCGGGTCGAGCTGCATCACCTTGTCGGCGATGAACAGGCTGTAGAAGCGGTAGGCGATCAGATAGATCGACACTGCGGCGACGACGATCCACAACGCATTGATGTGTTCGCCACGGCGCAATGCAACCACGCCCAGACAGAACGCGCCGAGCAGCGCGAGCGCCGCCCAGCCGAGCTTGGAAAAACCTTTCATGAGATTGCGTCTCCCTGGAGATCGTCGTAAGAGTCTGCCCTGGCACCGGCGGGGTCAATGCAAAGGCGGCCGCTTGCCGCTAGTACTTTGGTCGTAGGTCGCAACGTGGACCACGTAACGGCACGGCCATGCGGCCGGTCCAGCGTGCTGCCTGCACGGTGCGCGAACGCTATCGCTGGAACAATCGGTTGCGGCCGTGGCGGTTGGCCCCCGGGCCGTGTGCGCCCATCTTGTTGGCTGGAGACCTTCTTGCTGGAGTTCAGATGAGCAGCCCAACCCCCGTGCGCGTGGAGCGCACCATCCGTGGCATGGCCACCTCCGACGGTGCCGGCGTACGCCTGACCCGCGTGATCGGCGGCCCGTCGCTGCCCGACCTGGACCCGTTCCTGCTGCTGGATGAATTCGGCACCGACCGTGCCGAGGATTACCTCGCCGGTTTCCCCAGTCATCCGCACCGGGGCTTCGAGACGGTCACCTACATGCTCGACGGGCGCATGCGGCACAAGGACAACCACGGCAACGAAGGCCTGCTTACCCCGGGCAGCGTGCAGTGGATGACCGCCGGGCGTGGGCTGGTGCATTCGGAGATGCCCGAGCAGGAATCGGGGCAGATGCGCGGCTTCCAGCTCTGGGTGAACCTGCCTGCCCGCGACAAGATGACCGACCCGAAGTACCAGGAATTCGCGCCGGAGCGCATTCCGGTCGCCACGCCTGCCGACGGCGTGCAGGTGAAAGTGATCGCCGGCCAGGTCGGTGACGTGGCCGGGCCGATCGTGCAGCCGGCGACCGATCCGGTCTACCTGGACATCACCCTGGCCGCAGACGCGCGCTGGGAGTACACCCTGCCCGAAGGGCACAACGCGTTTGCCTACGTCTTCGAAGGCGGGTTGTCGGTAGGGCAGGGCGAGGATGCGCGCCCCATCGCGCGCCAGGAGCTGGCGGTGCTGGGCGGTGGCGAGCTGCTGCAACTGCAGGCCGGCGCCGAGGGTACGCGGTTGATTCTGGTGGCCGGGCGCCCGCTGCGCGAACCGGTGATGCGCCACGGTCCGTTCGTGATGAACACCCGGCAGGAACTGATGCAGGCCTTCGTCGATTTCCAGGAAGGCCGCTTCTGAGGCCAGCGTCACGGGGTAGAGCCGAGCCATGCTCGGCTGCTTTCCGTTCCGATGCCGCCATCGCGGGCAGGAGCAGGGCAGGATGACACCCCGCGCCGGGCACGCCCCGGCGCGCCCGGTGAAGCTGAGGCCGCGGGTGAAGTGCGGGGATGGCGGCATCATCCCCATCCTCCTCAGCGACCTGCGGCAACCGCGGTCGGATTCAGATTCATCCCCTGGGTCAGCGTCTGCAGCGACCCCAGCTCCTGCGCGTCGCCGGCATACAGCGCGATCTGCGCATAGCGGTTCTTGTCGAACTTCACCACGGTGATGCGGCGGTTCTCGTAGCCCGGCGGCTGCTGGCCGCCCAGGTCAGGCTGGTACCAGTACAGCGATTCGCCAGCGAACAGGCCCTTTTCCTGGCGCAGCGGGCGGCTCAGCGGCAGCTCCGGGTTGCGCGCGCTGAGGATCAGGCTGAGCACTTCGCGGCCGTCACCGGTGCTGGCCTTGCACAGCAGCAGATCGGCCTGCGCCTGCTGCTGCCATTGCAGGCCGCTGCTGGCAGGAAGGGACGGACATTCGGTCGGCGACTGGGCCGACGCGGCCGCAGCGGACAACGACAGGCTCAGGCACAGGGCAGCGCGCAGGATGTTCATTGGTTCCCCCAAGGTCGGAATGGCCGCGCGTTGGCCTGGCAGGACGTTCCGGTGGCCGCAGACAACCCTGGCCGACGTTGCGCATTTCCCCATGCGCGTCCCGGAAGCGCCCATCGCCAAGTGACGGCGTGGTGATCTCGACCTTAACGGAATGTGACTTGATCTACAAATAACTGTTTCAGGTGATCCGGACTGAGCCGGGATCCGCATTGGCAGACCCCGGCCGTTGCCCTTCATCGCGGTTCTGCACCGATCCATTTATAGGCGATGCCACCGATCAGCCCCCCCAGCAGCGGGGCCAACCAGAACAGCCACAGCTGGCCGAGCGCGCCACTGCCTGCAAACACCGCCACGGCCGTGGAGCGTGCCGGATTCACCGAGGTGTTGGTCACCGGGATGCTGATCAGGTGAATCAGGGTCAGGGCCAGGCCGATCGCGATCGGGGCGAAGCCAGCCGGCGCACGACCGTGGGTGGCGCCCATGATGACCACCAGGAAGAACGCGGTGAGCACCACTTCGCACAGGAACGCGGCGGCGATGCTGTAGCCACCGGGCGACAGCGCGCCATAGCCGTTGATGGCGAACGCTCCGGCCTGGCTGCCATCAATGGCGAAGCCGGGCGCGCCGGAGGCGATCTGCAGCAGGATGAAGCCGGCCAACAGGCCGCCCAGCACCTGGGCCACGATGTAGGGCAGCAGGTCGCGGCCGGGGAAGCGGCCGCCGGCCCAGAGACCGACGCTGACCGCAGGATTGAAGTGCGCGCCGGACACGTGGCCGAACGCGTAGGCACCGGTGAGGACGGTCAGGCCGAAGGCCAGGGCGACACCGAGAAAGCCGATGCCCAGTGGATTGCCATCACCGCCGAACGTGGCCGCCAGCACGGCGCTGCCGCAGCCGCCCAACACCAACCAGAACGTGCCGAGGAACTCCGCGGCCAGACGTTTGCCCATGCTCATGGATCGTTCTCCACCAGACGCCCGAGGCGGGCAGGCAGACCGTAGCTGAATCGCGGTTCATCAGAGTGAACGTGGCGTCAAGGTGCCGACGAACGGTGGGCGGTCAATACGCCGGCAGCGGGATGAATTCCTTGTCATCGCCGGGAATGCTGCCGAACCGGCCGGCCTCCCAGTCGTGCTTGGCCTGCTCGATGCGTTCCTGCGAGCTGGAGACGAAATTCCACCACAGGTGACGGGGGGCATCGAGCGGTTCGCCGCCCATCAGCATCGCCTTGACCGGCGTCTTGGCGCGCAGCCGGCCGCGCGCGTTATGTTCGGGAATGATCAGGTGCTGGGCAGGCACGTCCACGCCGTCCAGCTGCGCCTCGCCTTCGAGGATGTAGAGCGAGCGTTCCACATGCCCGGTATCCAGGTCGATTTCCGCACCCGGGTCCAGGTCGATGGCCACGTTGAGGGTGTCGGCGAAGACCTTCACCGGGGATTCTTCGCCATAGGCGCGGCCGGCGATGATGCGCAGCCAGGCGCCGTCACGGCGCTGCTGGGGCAGGGTGGCGGCGGCGTGGTGGTAGAAGGCCGGTTCGGTTTCTTCGGCGCTTTTGGGCAGGGCCAGCCAGGTCTGCATACCGTGGATGGGGTGATCGTGCTCGCGTTCCGGCGGCGGGGTGCGTTCGGAATGCGCGATGCCGCGGCCGGCGGTCATCCAGTTGACGTCGCCGGGGCGGATGACCTGGTCCGAGCCGAGGGTGTCGCGATGGCCGATCGCGCCGGACCAGAGGAAGGTGACGGTGGCCAGACCGATGTGCGGGTGCGGGCGGACGTCGATGCCGGTACCGGGCCCGAGGATGGCCGGGCCCATCTGGTCGACGAACACGAACGGRCCGACGCTTCGCGCCTGCAGGGTCGGCACGGCGCGGCGCACCTGCAGGCCGCCGATGTCGTGGACGCGGGGGGCGATGATGGTGGTCATGCGGGCTTTCTCGCTGGCGTGGGCAGGGGTGCAGGATGGCATGCAGGGGATCCCGCCGCATGCCCCAAACGGGTAACAGGGTGTTGCGCTGAGCGCCCCAAAAAAGCAGGGTTCTTCTGCCTTCCGCGTGGCAGGCAGAAGCGTGCTTTGACGCTTTCCAGGCGCGGTGGTCGGTGGATCGGTCGCTGGGCTCCATGCCCTTTCCGGCGACGCCCCCGGCGCCGGCCTGCGGCCGCCGCCTCCTCCTCTATTTCGCCTCCAAGGGCATGGGCACCCAGCGCCCGACCCACCGACCAAGGCCAGAAAAGCCTCGCTTCCCGCTGCGTACCGCAAGCCCAGCCCCGTCGCGGCCGGTAGGCCCCTGGGCAAAAT
>NZ_JBFULB010000086.1:0-13484 GCF_056400545.1 Stenotrophomonas sp. P5_A8
CCACAGTTCCGAGTCCAGCCAGAGCAGCAAGAAGAGTGGCTTCAGTGGCGGCTTCTCCAATGGCGTGGCCTCGGTGGGCTATGCCAAGTCCAGCAGCAGCGGCCAGAACGCCACGCAGGCCACTACCCAGGTCGGTTCGGCCATCGCCTCGCGCGAAGGCAACGTGCTGATCAGTGCCGGCAACCAGCTCACCCTGGCCGCCTCGGACGTTGCCGCCGGCGAGAACCTCACCCTGGTCGGCAAGGACATCGCGCTGCTGGCCAGGCAGGACACGCTGGACACGCAGAGCAGTCAGGCCAGCACGTCCAGCGGCATGTCGGTCGGCACCACCTACGACCCCACCAAGGCCTACCGCAGCGCCCGCGACTCCACCACCGACGGCATGGCCGACAGTGGGTCGACGATGGGCAAGATCACCCGCACCGGCGAWGGCGCTGCGTCCGGCGCCCGTGCAGCGACCACGTCCACCGTGATCACCGGCGGCAGCCAGCGCTCGAGCGGCAACCAGCGCGAATCCACCAGCGACGCCCGCGTCACCCAACTGGCGGCAGGCGGCGACATGACGCTGATCGCCAACGGCGGCTCCATCACCAGCCAGGGCGCGCAGCTGTCCGCCGATGGCAATGCGGTGCTGTTGGCGACCAAGGACATCGTCTTCGACGTCGCCCACAACACCGCCTCCAGCAGCAGCGACAGCCGCGGCAAGGGCTGGGGGTTCGCCAACAACACCAGCGGCCTGCCGTTCGGCACCAACAACTCGCGCAACGAAGGCGCCGGCCAGAGCGACACCATCACCGGCACCCAGCTGTCGGTCGGCGGCGGGGTGCGCATGGCCACCACCGAGGGCAACATCCGCCTGACGGCGGCCAACATCGCCGCCGAAAAGGACGTCAACATCCGTGCCGCCGGCGACCTGCTCATCCGCAGCGGCCAGGACACCGTCAGCAATGCCAACACCGCCGACAGCAAGGCGATCGGCACTGTGCAGATCTCCGATACCGAAAAATTCTCCGGCTGGCATCGCGAGCAGCACGAGGACGACAGCGCGATGGTGTCCCAGGTCGCCAGCACCATCGGCAGCCTGGGCGGCAACGTCAACCTCGGCGCAGGCGGCAAGTACACCCAGATTGCCAGCAACGTGGTGGCCGCGCAGGACGTCAACATCACCGCGGCCGAGATCGAACTGCTCACCGCCGATGAAACCGGGCACGCCTCGCAGCGCGATAAGGACCTGAAGATCGGTGTGTTTGCGCGGGTCAAATCGCCGTTCATTGATCTGATCAACAATGTGGATGCTGCGCGGCAGTCGGATGGGCGGTTGCAATCCATGCAGGGCATGGCGGCCGCAGCCAACGCCTATCAGTCGGCCAGCGCCATCGCCAGCGCGTTGGATGCAGGTGGCAGCGGGCTTCTGTTCAGCGCCGAAGCCGGCATCGGCTTCAAGACCGCCAACAGCAGCTCGGAAGGAAGCAGTGCCATCTCGCGCGGTTCCACCATCCAGGGCGGCGGTAACGTCAACCTGACCAGCACCAGTGGCGATATCCACATCGTGCAGGGCAATCTGAGCGCCGGTAACACGCTGAGCCTGGACTCGGCGCGCGATATCCTGCTCGAAGCCGGGCAGGCGCATGTGGTGGACCGCAGCAAGAGCAGCAACGCTGGCGCGGAAGTTGGCGTGGGTGTGCAGGTGGGCGCGCAGACCGGCGTCTACGTGTACGCCGAAGCCAGCGTGGGCAGCAGCAAGTCGAACTCGGACAGTCGCACCTGGCAGAACACCACGCTCACCGGCCAGAACATCTCGCTCAAGGCCGAAGGCGACACCACCTTGCGCGGTGCAACCGCGACTGCGGACCGCATCGATGTAAAGACCGGTGGCACGCTGACCATCGAGTCGCTGCAGGACGTGGCGGAGAGCATGTCCAAGAACAGCCAGGTGGGCGGCCGGGTGCAGGTGTCCATCGGCACCGCCTGGAACGTGGATGGCTACGCCAGTGCAGGCAAATCCACCGGCAGCTACCAAGGCGTGGGTCAGCAGTCCGGCCTGTTCGCTGGCGCGGGTGGCTATCACGTAGACGCAACCCACGTAAATCTTGTGGGTGGGGCCATCGCGAGTACCAACGCAGCCAACAGCGAACTGACTGCCGAAACACTGACCTTCAGTGACCTCCAGAATCACATGCAGCACAACACCGCCTCGGCCGGCATCAGCGGGGGCTATAGCGGTGCCATGGATGGCTGGACGCGGCAGCTCGACGGCGCCACGCCGAACTTCGGCCCCGGCTTGCCGATGATCGATAAGGGCGGTGACAGTAGTACCACCTATGCCACTCTGACCGAAGGCAGCATCGTTATCGGTGGCAAGCAGACCACAGCCGCCGAGCTGGGCCTGAACACGGATGCCGCTGCGGCACATCGCGCGATCGATGCACTTCCCAATGTCGAGAAGCTGCTGGCGGATCAGCAGGCTATGGCCGCGGCGATGGGTACGGTGACGGCTACCAGCAAGCAGATCGCAAACGATATCGGCGGGCAGGCGATGCGCAACCTGGAGAACGACTATGTTTCCAAGTTGAGCGACGAGGAGAAGGCGCGGTTCAAGGCGCAGAGCGCACAGGATAAAGCGTGGGAGCTGAAGACTCAGCGCGGTAGCGACTTCAACGCCGCCGAGGACCAGATGAAGAGCTGGGGCATCGGCAGCGCCAACGGCCGCGCGCTGGAAGCGGTGACCGCGCTTTTGGTGGGGGGGATGTCCGGCCAAGGCGGGGGGCAGTTGGCTGCGAATGCGTTGGCGCCGTATGCGGCCCAGCTGATCGGAAGCAAGTTCGACACCGACCATGGCAGCGATCCAAATGTCGCAGCGCAAGCGCTCTCCCACGCACTACTCGGTGCCGTTCTTGCTGAGCTCAACGGAGGCTCCACGGGGGGCGGGGCGTTGTCCGCCGCCGGAGGTGAGCTTGCCGCCGGCTTCCTGAAAAATGCATTCCCCAACGCCGATAGGGAAACCATTTCGGCGCTTTCGCAAGCAGTCGGGGCATTGGCCGCTGGCATGGCGGGGGGAAGCCTCTCTAGTGCCGCCCTTGGCGCAGGTATCGCAAAGAACTCAGTCGAGAACAACCGGCTGCTGACAGCGACAGAGCTCGTTCGCATCAAGGAGCTAAGCGACGGAGGCGGGCTAAGGGAAGCAGAGCTTACAGCCGCGGCTTGCGCTTTGGTCAAGTGCTCATCTGGCTTTGCGGAGGGCAGTGCCGAGCGAGCTCACTGGGCCGCCATTGAAGCGCTGGGCGGCACCCCGGAAGCTCAAGAGGACCGGGAGTGGATGAAGGCACAGGTTCAGCACAGCTATCTGTATACCGCCGGCAACGGAATGGCGGCAGAAGACCAACTATTTGGCTACGACGCTACTGACCACTTTTTCGACTGGAATTCCCGAAATCAGATCGGCACACGGACGCTCGGCGGCCTTCAGGCTCTTGGAGGCGGACTCCAGGCAGCAGGGGGGCTATTGCTGATTCCAACCTGCGAGACGGTGATCGGTTGCATTGCGTCGGGATACTTGACCGTCAGTGGCTATGACAACGCAGTTGCAGGGTCGCGCACGGTCGTCTACGGCACGTCTACTAACACTTGGGGTGGGCAGATATTCCAAGCGGCTGGGCTTTCACCAGAAGCGGCAGAGCTGTTGTATGCGATGACACAGCTTGGTGCAGTCTCGCGTGCTTCAACGATGAAGCCGGGCGTGTTTTCTGCTAGTTCCACTGCCCCAGATCCTCAGCTTTCATATACCCAAGCTCCGTTCACGACGCGCGGGCTTGATGTAACAGCGGATATCATGAAGACGCCTGAGGCTCAGGCGCTTGTGAATGAATACATGAAATCCGGGGCCACTCCTGCTCTTGCGAAAGAATACGCCCAGCTCGGATTGGCTTCGGGGAATTCACTGCCTAAGGTGATAAACGTCGGTTCTGGATTTGAACTGATTAAGCTTGTGCCGAAGAATGCACACTCTACGGCCGGTAGTGACGCAATTAGCGCATACAGCCCCTTCTTTGTTACGAGAGAGGAGTATGTGAAGATATCGAGAATGACATCTGTTGAAGCGGCAAAGTACCTTGGGCTCCCCGCGGAACAGGGTATT
The DNA here is from genome assembly GCF_056400545.1 of Stenotrophomonas sp. P5_A8. Taxonomy (NCBI): domain Bacteria; kingdom Pseudomonadati; phylum Pseudomonadota; class Gammaproteobacteria; order Lysobacterales; family Lysobacteraceae; genus Stenotrophomonas; species Stenotrophomonas sp. P5_A8. The sequence continues at coordinate 4,136 of NZ_JBFULB010000086.1, forward strand.
CGTGGCGCTCACCTTGGCTTTGATGCCTACGCCATGACTCCTAAGCCTGGCCATACACCGTCAATCTTCAAAAGTGAAGTTGCCCCGGTCAGTCAAGGGAACTATTCTGCAAAGGGTGGCGCTGAGCAGGTCTTGGTGCCAAACCGCAGTCAGTGGACCGATCCGAATTCGTCGAAAATTGGCGAGATAAGAGGTGCTTTTTAAATGAATGTGGTTCTTCTGAAGGAATACTCGGCGCGCGTTCGCTGTCTCATAGATGCGTCCCCGCAGTCGAATCGTGTTGCTAATTATTTTCGTTCTAACGAGTTCCTCCAAAAGGCACTTTTGGATGCAAGTCTTGAAATGGTCAGTCAGCCCCGAAATGACGCTGGGCTAACGAGATGGATGATGGAGAACTCTGGGCGGGATGATATCGTTCTACTCGATGCGCTGGCGTGCTTCCTGATTCTTCTGCGTGGCTGGGATCTTCCGTAGCAGTGACGATCATTCGAGCGGAGATTCAGTTTGTTGTCCCGTGCTTCGTGCTTCGTGTGCTATTGAATATAGTTAACGGTTGATGTTGGGAGGTAACCCTTTAACGGTGGGGCATCTTTGTGTGGGTACTCCATGGTTATACATATTTGTATCTATCTTTGGGTGGCCTTCAGGCTCTTGCTCTGCAATCAAAGGCAATGGCGAGAACTATCGCGTGCGGCAATAGATAAAATTGACAGAGTTGCCTGTCAGATCACCACGTCCGAGAAATTCTCCGGCAGGGATCGCGAGCAGCACGTAAAGACAGCGCGATGGTCTCCCAGGTGGCCAGCACCATCGGCAGTCTGGGCGACAACGTCAACCTCGGCGCATGCGGAAAATACACCCAGATTGCCAGCAACGTGGTGGCCGCGCAGGACGTCAACATCACCGCGGCCGAGATCGAGCTGCTCACTGCCGATGAAACCGGGCATGCCTCGCAGCGCGACAAGCACCTGAACATCGGTGTGTTTGCGCGGGTCAAATCGCCGTTCATTGATCTGATCAACAATGTGGATGCTGCGCGGCAGTCGTATGGGCGGCTGCAATCCATGCAGGGCATGGCGGCCGCAGCCAACGCCTATCAGTCGGCCAGCGTCATCGTCAGCACGTTGGATGCAGGTGGCAGCGGGCTTATGGTCAGTGCCGAGACTGGCATTGTCTTCAAGACCGCCAGCATACTTGAGGCAATGGCCTCAATTGAATCCTCGTCGCTGCCCGCAGCAAGAAAGGCGAAAGCAATTGCTAATCTGTAAAGGGGGGGGGTGCTTTCAACGCCAACACGGTGGGATCGGGTGGTGCAAGAAATTCAACAGTCAAGAGTTTCTGTAATGGATCAATATGCGAGTACTTAATGGTTATTAATCCAATTAAGCTGCGTGATAACGGCTTCTCGGACGAGATGATCCGATACTTCATGGATGTGCAATATGATCCTGATCTTCCGATGGGGAATGTTGCTATAAGTAAGGTTCTTCACCCAACTCCGGGGAAGGCCGCCCGGATCTTCAGGAAGAAGTACGCGTCGTCTCGGTATCCGTAGGCGACGCGCTTGATGACCTTGATCTTGTTATTGATGCCTTCCACCAGGTTCGTCCCGAGAGGCCACCGGCAGTGGGCCAGGATGCCCGGCAGATAAGGCTGCAGACGGCGGACAAAGATGCGCAGCGGCTCCAGCCCGCTTCGCAGGGCGCGATGCTTCCATGACCGCCAGGCCTTCTCCGCCCAGCTCTGGCTTCGGTAGCGCCACAGCTGCTTCAGGTCGTCTTTGAGCAGATARGTGGTCAGCAGGGCTTTGTTGGCKGCCAGCAGCTCCTCGAGTTGGACGCGCTGCTCGGCCGGGACGTTKTGCCGATTGCGCAGCAGGAGCCAGCGCGAGGTCTTCACCACCCGTCGCGCGGGCTTGTCGGTGCGCAGACGATTGGCCTCGTCCACCCGCACCCGATCAATGACTTCGCGCCCGTACTTGGCCACCACGTGGAAGAGATCGTAGACCACTTCAGCATTGGGGCACTGGGCTTTGACCTCCACATCAAAGGCCGAATTCATGTCCATTGCTACGGCTTGGATGCGTTCGCAACCGACCCTGCCGAGTAGCTCAAAGAAGGGACGGATGTCAGCGCGGCTGCGTCCTCGGCCGACCCAGAGCACGCGCTTGCGCGATGGCTCGACSACCACGGTGGCGTAGCGATGCCCCTTCTGGATCGCAAACTCGTCCATCGCGATCACGCGTAYGTCCGATAGGTCCACTGGGCCCAGCGTCTGCATCAGATGCCKGAAATCAAGCGCCTTGACCGTCTTCCAGTCCAGACCATGCCACTTTGCGGTGGCATGGATCGAGGTGGTGGCGCACATGCGTGCCACGCTCTGCGCAAGCCGTTGCGTTACYCGGGCATGCCGCTCCAGCCAATCCAAGTGCTCCAATTTTGGCCCACAGCGAGGGCAGGCCAGCCGCTGCCGCTGGACTTCCAGCTCCACCGGCTGGTCGAACACGGGCAAGTCACGGATGCGCCGGAGCGTCTGGTCGTGGATGGCCACGACCCACTTGCCGCAGCCACTGCAGCGGCGTCGGCGGCGTGAATCAGGCAACAGCGAAAGCACCAGCCACGTGGCTCCGCCACGTGACTCGCGGCGCCATCCATCCAGGCGATACCCCGCCCAGCCTCCCAGCAACGGCATACAATCCAGCTTGGCCACGGCCGGCCTCGGTTTGTAGTCTCGACAACCACAATCTAGCTGGCCGGCCGTGCGCCTTCTCCCCTCAGATGGGAGAAGAACCAAAAATAAGAAGGTTATTCCAGCGTCGACTTCGCTACTCGCCTTGCTGTGCTACGCGATGGTGATCGTCCTGTCATCGATTTGGCCTGCTAGCGCCCAGACGGTCACCTATATACATACCGATGCTCTAGGTTCGGTCGTGGCTGAGTCTGACGCAAGCGGAAATGTGACCAGGAGATATGACTACGAGGCCTATGGGGCGGTCGTGGGCGACGAGGTTCCTAATGGGCCTGGTTACACCGGGCATGTGAGTGATCCGGCTACCGGCCTGAGCTACATGCAGCAGCGCTACATGGATCCGCAGTTGGGCGTCTTCCTGTCGGTAGATCCCGTGTCTGCATATCAGCAGCCTGTGGTGCAGTTCAACCGGTACCGATACGCAAACGGGAACCCATACAGGTTTACAGACCCGGACGGGCGAAACGCTGCAGCTTTGGTGCCATTGCTGATCATACCAATCGTGGTTGGCGCTACGTACTACGCGACGACGACACCGGAGCGACGTGCTGAACTTGGCAACAAGTTGGAGGGGGCTATAAAGGGCTTGGTGCAAAAGGCCGAGCCGGCTACTCCGGAACCTGCACTTCAGGACGGTGGGTCGATAGCGGGCGACACAAAGACGGGAAGCGAAGGAGGGACAAGTGGAAAAGCCGCGGGTGGCGAGCGGGGAACCATTTACGTTGATTCGAAAGGCAACGCCATCCCGACACCTCCGGGTGGCAAGATTGAAGGCTCACCAGATGGGCGGTTTGTACAAGCCAAGGGCCCTGACGGCAGTTCGACTGGGGTTCGGATCGATGGCGGCCACAAACCTTCTACTCATCCCGATCCAAGAGCACAGCAACCTCATGGTCATGTGCCGGGTGTCACCAACGCCGACGGCACCCCATGGCTCCCGTTGAAGAAGTAGGAGAAAATTGATGCTGAACGATCAAGATGTGGAACAGAGTATTTATTGCGCGACAATGCTTGTCAGGCGTTTCGTATGTTGCGAAATTTCTGCACGTTCATTCGTTGAGAGCTACGGGAACTTTTACTACTACGAGGCTCTGGATGGTCATGAGGCCTCAAGTGCATTGAATCCTGCGGAGTTGGCAAAGCTAAAGTTCGCGGTCGAGCTCCACCGACGGATACAAGAGCAGGTGGTAAATGCCTTGGTACTTGATTCACCGCTCTCTGCCGAAGCATTGAAGGCGGCAGGCAGGTTGCTTGAGCCTGATGCACGTGCTCACGCGCAGTCGATTTGCGCCGAAGTCGGCCTTGACGCTCTCCTTGCGTCGATGAGCGTGGAGCAGGACGCCGGCCGGATGGCCCCATGATGGATGGTGGCTCCTGATTTCTACGTCTGGTCGGCGCCGGGACGGAAAATCATGCGCTGACTGCAAGCCAGCGCATGAGACTATCCAGGGCTCAACCGCGCTCCCGCGCGATCGCCCGCCAGCCGATGTCGTTGCGGTGGAACTCGTTTTCCCAGCTGACCGCCGCCACGCCGGCGTACGCGTTGGCCTGCGCATCGCCTACGCTGTCACCCAGCGCCGCCACGCACAGCACCCGGCCGCCCGCGCTCAGCACCTGGCCCTGCGCGTCCAGCACCGTGCCAGCGTGGAACACCTTGGCGCTCGTCGGCACCGCGTCCAACCCGTGGATCACATCGCCGGTGATCGGGGTTTCCGGGTAGGGCGATGCGGCCATGACCACACCCAGCGACGGACGCCGATCCCACTGCGCTTCCACCGCGTGCAGGCGTGCATCGATGGCCGCGTCGAGCAGGTCCACCAGGTCCGACTGCAGGCGCAGCATCACCGGCTGGGTTTCCGGGTCGCCGAAGCGCACGTTGAATTCGATCACCTTCGGCGCGCCGTCGGCATCGATCATCAGGCCTGCATAGAGGAAGCCGGTGAACGGAATGCCGTCGGCGATCATGCCCTGCACGGTCGGGTTGACCACCTCGCGCATCACGCGGGCATGCACCTCATCGGTCACCACCGGGGCCGGCGAGTACGCGCCCATGCCGCCGGTGTTGGGACCGGTGTCGCCGTCGCCGACCCGCTTGTGGTCCTGCGAGGTGGCCATCGGCAGCGCGGTGGTGCCGTCCACCATCGAGATGAAGCTGGCTTCCTCGCCGTCGAGGAATTCCTCGATCACCACGCGTGCGCCGGCATCGCCGAACGCGTTGCCCGAGAGCATGTCACGCACGGCGTCCTCGGCCTCGGCCAGGGTCATCGCCACGATCACGCCCTTGCCGGCGGCCAAGCCGTCGGCCTTGACCACGATCGGCGCGCCCTTCTCGCGGATATAGGCCAGCGCCGGCTCCACCTCGGTGTGCACCGCGTAGAACGCGGTGGGGATGTTGTGGCGGGCCAGGAAGTCCTTGGCGTAGGCCTTGCTGCCCTCCAGCTGCGCAGCGGCGGCGGTCGGTCCGAAGATACGGTGGCCGGCGGCGCGGAAGCGGTCGACCACCCCCGCCACCAGCGGCACTTCCGGGCCGACCACGGTCAGGCCGATGCCTTCGGCGGCAACCAGCGTCAGCAGGCCGTCCAGGTCGGTGACCTTGACCGGCACGTTGCGGCACTTGGCCTCGGTCGCGGTGCCGGCGTTGCCAGGGGCCACCAGGACCTCGCTCACCTTCGCGGACTGGGCCAGCTTCCAGGCCAGGGCGTGTTCACGGCCGCCGGCGCCGATGACCAGGATCTTCAATGCACTTCTCGCGTAAGGGGGCGGGACCGCGATTTTACGCGGTGCGGGCCGGTGCTGCATGGCACCGGGGCAGGGCGTGGTTACCCCTCGCAGTCCTCTCGCTGCAGGTCGGCGGGCACCGCATAGCGACGCGTGCCCGGTTCGTACTCCAGCCGGTGGTCCTGCCGTCCATCGCCGCTGCAGCCCTGGCCGCGGACGCGTACCGTCAGCGGCCAATACCCGGCCACGGCAGCGCCGCTGCCCACGGCAATGGCGAAATCCAGGTCGAGGGTCGGGGCATCGCAGGGCGTTGTCGCATTCCCGCAGCCCGTGGCGGCGCGGTTGTCGATGTGTTCGTACAGCACTGCGACCTCGCGCAGGCGATCGTCGTGCACGGCGATGTAACTGCGCGATACCGTTGCGGTGCCGCGATGGAGCCCGGCATGGGTAATGCGGAAAGCGTGGCGCTGCGGACCGAGCTGATCGATCTGGACCGTACCGGGCGCGCCCCTGCGGCCGTACTGGCCCTGCAGCCGTTGCGCGATCACCCACAGCGGTCGGTCGACGCCGAGAGTCTCGGAGAACGCACGCTCGTTCTCGTCCTTGCCGAACAGCGGCGTCTGCCCATCGCGCAGCACGTACAGATCCAMCCGGCCAGGTTCGACGCTGGCCGCGTCATCCAGGGTCTGGCACACCGCCAGCAGGTGCTGCACATGGCCATCTGTGTCGATCGTGGCACGTGCACAGACCTGGCGCGTGACCGGGCGCTGCGCCTGCACGTCGGTGTCGTCCCAGCGATCCTGCCAGGGCGCGTCCAGCCGGGCACTGGCGCCGTAGCGATCGTGCAGGAATTCCAGCAGGCGCTGCGCATCGGTACCGCTGGGGTAAAGCGTGTCCTCCACCGCCACCGTGCTGTCCAACACCCGGCGGGGCGTGTCGTTGACGGCGGGTGGGTCGCCGCAGCCGGCCAGCAGCGCAGGCAGCGCGAGCGCCAGAAGCCACCGGCATGCGCGACGCCCGCGCGTCACTGACAGCTTTCGCGCTGCAACGCTTCGGGGAACGTGTAGGTCCAGGTTTTGGCATCCAGGCTGAAGCGATGCTCGGCGCGCACTTGTTTGCCGCCACAGCCGCTGCCGGTCTCTTCGATCACCAGCGGCCAGGTGCGGGCGCTGCGGTCGCTGTCATCGAAACGGTAGGCGAACGCAATGTTGAACATCCGGGTGCGGCATTCTTCGGCAAAGTCGGCATCGTCGCAGTCGTAGGCGGCGCTGTTGTCGATATGGCTGCGCAGGGAGCCGGCGTCGACCAGGCCCTTCGGACCGGGCAGGATCAGCGTCTGCGTTTCCAGGGAGTAACCCTGGCCGTACCAGCCACTCTCGTTGCGGAAGCCGTAGAAGTCGCTGCCGGCGCGGATCACCTGCACCGTGCCGGGACRGCCGCTGCTGCCGTAGGTGCCGCCGGTGAGTTCGGCGGCTACCTCGAAGCTGTCGCCGCTTGGGCGCAGCACGTAGAAATCGATCGTGCCGGGGTCGGCATGGCCGGCGTCCGCCAGCTCGCCGCATACCGCCAGCAGCTGCTGCCAGCTGTCACCACTCACCACCGGCTGCTCGGCACAGACCTGCAGATCGGTTGGACGGCTCTCGTCGTCCTGGGTCCACTGGCCGCGCCACTGTTCGGAGAGCCGGGCGGCCTTGCCGTAGCGCGCGGTCAGGAATGCCTGCAGCCGCGCGGTGCGGCTGACATGGGCGACCGGCGCGGCAGGCGCAGCCGCAGGAGCGGCCGTTGCCGCCGGTTGCGCCGGGGCGGGGTCGGCGGCCGGCTTGCAACCGGCCAGGACCGCGCTGGCGCCGATGGCCAGCGCGAGCAGGGACTTCAGGGGTGATGCGGACATCCGTGTCGCTCCTTGGATCAATGCCGGAAGTGGCGTACGCCGGTGAACACCATCGCCAGGCCGTGCTCGTCGGCCGCCGCGATCACCTCGTTGTCGCGCATCGAGCCACCCGGCTGGATCACCGCCTTGATGCCGGCGGCGGCCGCGGCATCGATGCCGTCGCGGAACGGGAAGAACGCATCGGAGGCCATCACCGAGCCCTCCACCACCAGGTTCGCATCGGCCGCCTTGATGCCGGCGATGCGCGCCGAGTACACCCGGCTCATCTGGCCGGCACCGACACCGATGGTGCGGTTGTCGCGGGCGTAGACGATCGCATTGGATTTGACGAACTTGGCGACCTTCCAGGCGAACAGCAGGTCGGCGAACTGCTTGTCGGTCGGTGCGATCTTGCTCACGACCTTCAGTTCGTCACGGCTCATGCCACGGTTGTCGGAGGACTGCACCAGCAGGCCCGAACCAATGCGCTTGGTGTCGTACTGGTTGCGACCGTCGCCATGCGGGATGCGCAGCACTCGCACGTTGGCTTTCTTCTGTGCATATTCCAGCGCGGCCGGCTCGAAGTCCGGGGCGATCAGCACTTCCACGAACTGGCGGTCCAGGATCACCTGGGCGGTGGCGGCATCCAGCGGTGTGTTGAAGGCGATGATGCCGCCGAATGCGCTGGTCGGGTCGGTTGCATAGGCCAGCTCGTAAGCATCGCCGTTGCCGGCGCCCACGGCCACGCCGCACGGATTGGCGTGCTTGACGATGACGCAGGCCGGCACGTCGAACTGGCGCACGCACTCCCATGCGGCATCGGCGTCGGCCAGGTTGTTGTAGCTCAGTTCCTTGCCCTGCAGCTGCTGGAAGGTCGCCAGCGTGCCGGCCACCGGGGACAGGTCGCGGTAGAACGCGCCGCTCTGGTGCGGGTTCTCGCCGTAGCGCAGGTCCATCACCTTGGCGAAGCTTGCATTCATCTGTGCGGGGAATTCAGTACGGACCGGCACGGCGGTGTCGGTGGTGGCCACCGCCGAGAGGTAGTTGCTGATCGCCGCGTCGTACTGGGCCACGCGGTTGAACGCGGCCACCGAGAAGGCGAAGCGCTTGGCCGCCGACAGCTGGCCATCGTTGGCGGCCAGCTCGGCCAGCAGTTCGGCGTACTGCGATGGATCGGTCGCCACGGCGACGCGGGCGAAGTTCTTGGCCGCCGAACGCAGCATCGCCGGGCCACCGATGTCGATGTTCTCCACGGCGTCTTCCAGCGTGCAGTCGGCCTTGGCCGTCACCGACTCGAACGGATACAGGTTGAGCACCAGCAGGTCGATCGCGCCGATGCCGTGTTCGGCCATCACCGCCTCGTCCAGCCCGGCGCGGCCGAGCAGGCCACCGTGCACCAGCGGATGCAGGGTCTTGACCCGGCCGTCCATCATTTCCGGGAAGCCGGTGACATCGGCCACGTCCTTGACCGCCAGGCCGGCCTCGCGGATCGCCTTGGCGGTGCCGCCGGTGGACAGCAGCTCCACGTTGCGGGCGGCCAGGGCACGGGCGAGGTCGATCAGACCGGTTTTGTCGGAAACAGACAGGAGGGCCCGGCGAACGGGCAACAGATCAGCAGTCATGGGGACAGGGCAATCGGCAGCGGAGCGGGGCCGATATTGTAGGCCGTGGGGGCCGGCGAGGGGGCCGCCCGGCGGATATCGACGCCGCCGGCCGCGTCCGGCACAGCCGCCGGGCCGGCCACGGGCCAGGCGCTGTGTGGCCCGGCGTGGCCTGACGGCGGGAAGCACCAGCGCTGGCCGGAAGCGCGGGGCGATAGGGTAGGCTGCGCGTTCTGCCAGGGATTTGCAGGTCCAGATCGTGTCGACAGCAACAGGGAAGGTGACGCTGCTTGCCGGCGTCGTGGCGTGGGCCAGCCTGATGGGCGCCGCGCAGGCRCAGGACGCAGCCAGCGTGGCCGAGGCGCCGGTGCGGGTGGTGGACGTGGCGATGGCAGCGGCGTCGGCGCGCGAC
>NZ_JBFULB010000087.1:0-13474 GCF_056400545.1 Stenotrophomonas sp. P5_A8
GATGAAGGAACTGATCCCGCGGCAGCAGTTCGACGTGGCCATCCAGGCGGCTGTCGGCTCGCAGATCATCTCCCGCACCACGGTCAAGGCCATGCGCAAGAACGTGCTGGCCAAGTGCTATGGTGGCGACGTTTCGCGCAAGAAGAAGTTGCTCGAGAAGCAGAAGGAAGGCAAGAAGCGCATGAAGCAGGTCGGCCGCGTGGAGATCCCGCAGGAAGCCTTCCTGGCCGTGCTGCAGATGGACAAGTAAGGCCGGATGGCTTTCCCGGCGGCGGCAGACGGCACCGTACGGTGTCGCCCGGCGCGAGGGGAACCACCCCCCGCACCGCTGCAATCGTTCCCAAGGACACTGCATGAAATTGTTTGAGATTCTCCTGGTCGTACTGACGTTGGCCTCGGGCCTGATCCTGCTCGGCGAGAAGCTCTACTTCGCCAAGCGCCGCGCCCAGCGCGCCGGCCTGCTGGACACCGAGCCGGTGATGGTCGACTACGCCCGGGCGTTCTTCCCGGTGCTGGCGATCGTGCTGGTGGTGCGCAGCTTCATCGCCGAACCGTACAAGATCCCGTCCAGCTCGATGATGCCCAACCTGCTGATCGGCGATTTCATCCTGGTCAACAAGTTCTCCTACGGCCTGCGCCTGCCGTTGAACAACGCCAAGATCGTGCCGCTGGGTGAGCCCAAGCGCGGCGACGTGGTGGTGTTCCACTTCCCGGGCCATTCGGACACCGACCCGGCCAAGGGCGAGAATTTCATCAAGCGGGTGATCGGTATTCCGGGCGACCAGATCGTGTTCCAGGGCAATGGCCTGATCCTCAATGGCGAGCCGCTCAAGTACGACAACAAGGGCCTGTACGCCGGCCATCGCGGCCAGGGCGAGGGCAGCTCGCTGCTGGTCGAGCACCTGCCGGGCCGTACCCATACCGTGCTGGAAACCGACTATCCGCGTGGCGAAGGCCAGTGGACCGTACCGGCGGGCAAGTACCTGGTGATGGGCGACAATCGCGACAACAGCGATGACGGCCGTTTCTGGGGTCTGCTGCCGGAGGAAAATCTGCGCGGCAAGGCCTTCCTGATCTGGCTGAACTGCTCGGGTTGGTTCTGCAAGGACGGTTTCGAGCCCTCGCGGATCGGCTCGAGCATCAATTGATCCATCACACAAGCGTATCTGGGGAGAACGCAATGAAGACGATGAACACGCAGCGTGGCATGACCCTGACCTCGTTCCTCGTGGTCCTGATCGTGGTCGGTTTCGGCCTGTATATCGGCATGAAGCTGTTCCCGATGTACCAGGAGTACTACGCGGTCCGCTCGGCACTCAAGAGCCTGGCCAAGGAGCCGGGTGTCGGCAACATGGAGCCGGCGCGCGTGCAGGATATGTTCTTCAAGCGGTTGTACATCAGCTATTCGGAAAACGTGAAGCCGGCCAATGTGAAGTTCGACCGGATCAGTGGTGGCTGGAACATGAAGGTCAACTACGAGGTCCGCCGTGAACTGCTCGGCAACCTCGATGTGGTTGGCAAATTTGATACGAACCAGGAACTGACCCTCAACGGTGTCGACTAAGACTTTCCAACGCGGTGACCCCATCGGCCACCCCTTCCAGGATCCGGGCCTGCTCCAGCAGGCCCTGACGCATCGCAGTGCCGGCACGCCCAACAATGAGCGGCTGGAGTTCCTCGGCGACAGCATCGTCAACATGATGGTGGCCCAGGCGCTGTATCAGCGCTGGCCCAAGGCCGACGAGGGCGCGCTGACCCGTGCCCGCGCCGAGCTGGTGCGCGAAGGCGCGCTGGCGGTGATCGCCCGCACCCTGGAGCTGGGCGACCGGCTCATCCTGGGGCCGGGTGAGATGAAGACCGGCGGGCACCGCCGCGACTCGATCCTGGCCGATGCGCTCGAGGCGGTGGTGGCCGCGATCTACCTGGACGCTGGCTTCCATGCGTGCCAGAGCGTCGTGCTGCCCTGGTTCGGTCCCTCGATGGATACGCTGCCGGCCACCGGCAAGCCCGAAAAAGACCCCAAGACCCGCCTGCAGGAATGGTTGCAGGCCCGGCAGAAGACATTGCCGCTCTATGAGCTGCTGTCAGAGTCGGGTGATGATCATGCCAAGACCTTCCGGGTACGCTGCGGCGTAGCCGATCCCGCTGTCAGCACCGAAGGCGAAGGTGCCTCGCGACGGCTGGCCGAACAACAGGCGGCTGCGGCCGCCCTCGAGCAACTGGATTCCAAGTGAGCGAAGCAATCCCCCATCGTTGCGGCAGCGTGGCGGTCATCGGCCGTCCCAATGTCGGTAAATCCACCCTGACCAACGCCCTGGTGGGCGCCAAGGTCAGCATCGTTTCCAACCGCCCGCAGACCACGCGGCACCGGCTGCTCGGCATTGCCAGCTACCCGGAAGGGCAGCTGGTGCTGGTGGACACCCCCGGCCTGCACCGTGTTCAGAAGCGCGCGATGAACCGGGTGATGAACCGCGCCGCGCGTGGCTCGCTGGAAGGCGTGGACGCGGGCATGCTGGTGATCGAAGCCGGTCGCTGGGACGAGGAAGACACCCTGGCTTTCAACGTCCTCAGCGACTCGGGCATCCCGGTGGTGCTGGTGGTCAACAAGGTCGACAGGCTGAAGGACAAGGCCGCGCTGCTGCCGTTCCTGCAGCAGGTCACCGAAGGCCGCAACTTCGCCGCCGTGCACCCGATTTCGGCGCAGAAGCGCAACGGGCTGGAAGCGCTGGTGCGCGACCTGCTCAAGCTGCTGCCCGAAGCCCCGCCGATGTTTGGCGAGGATGAGATCACCGACCGCAGCCAGCGCTTCCTGGCCGGCGAGCTGGTCCGCGAGCAGCTGATGCGCCAGCTCGGCGAAGAGCTGCCGTATGCCACCACGGTGGAGATCGAGCGCTTCGTCGAAGACGGCAACCTGCTGCGCATCGGTGCGGTGATCTGGGTCGAACGCGAAGGCCAGAAGGCCATCGTGATCGGCAAGGGCGGCACCCGCCTGAAGGACATCGGCGCCAAGTCGCGCATGCAGATGGAGCGGTTGTTCGACGCCAAGGTGTTCCTGGAGACCTGGGTGCGCGTGCGTGAGGGCTGGTCCGACGACGAAGCCGCGCTGAAGGCCTTCGGCTACGAATAAGCCGGGCAGGCGTGCCGTCCGAGGACGGCCGCCGGCCTGCCACCCGCCTGCCGTTGACGGCTGAGCCATGCGCATCGACGACGAACCTGCTTTCGTGCTGCATGCCCGGGCCTGGCGTGAGACCAGCCTGCTGGTGGAAGTACTGACCGAGCAGCATGGCCGGCTCGGGTTGCTCGCGCGCGGCGTGAGCAGCCCGCGCAGCCAGGCGCTGCGCGCCGCCCTACAGCCGCTGCAATGGATCCGTTTCAGCGCGGTGCAGCGCGGCGAACTGGCCCAGCTGCGGGGCGCTGAGGCGCTCGACGCGGCGCCTCGGCTCGGCGGCGAGACGATGCTGGCCGGCTTCTACATCAATGAACTGATCATGCGCCTGGCACCCCGCCAGGACCCGCTGCCCGAGTTGTACGACCATTACGGCCTGGTGCGCCAACGGCTGCGCGACGGTGAACCGCTGGCCTGGACCCTGCGCCGGTTCGAGCGCGACCTGCTGGAAGCGCTCGGTTTCGGGTTCGATCTGGCCCACGGCAGTGAGGGCGAACCGGTCGATCCGGCCGCCCGCTACGAACTGGACCCGCAGGAGGGACCGCGCCGGCTGCTCAGCGAACGCGGCACCGACCCACGCCGGGGCACGGCCACCGGCAGTGCACTGCTCGCGCTCGCCGACGACCGCCAGCCGGGGCCTGACGACCTGGCCAGCCTGCGCCGCGGCATGCGCGCGGTGCTGTTGCACCATCTGGGCTGGCGCGGACTCAAGTCCTGGGAAATGCTCGAAGACCTGGCGCGTCGCCGCTAGGCGAGCGGTCCGGGCACGCCACCGTGCCCAACAGAACATCACCCGCTCCGGGCAGAGCCGGACCAAGCCCGGCTGCGCGCGCTCCCGGCATAGCCGGACCATGCCCGACTAGGCGCGCTCCCGGCAGAGCCGGACCAAGCCCGCTACGTGCGCTCCCGGCAGAGCCGGACCAAGCCCGGCTGCGCGCGCTCCTGGTAGAGCCGGGCCATGCCCGGCTGCCTTGGCCTCTGCCTCGGCCTCAATGCAGCAACGATTCCACTGCCGCCTGGAATCGCGTATGCGCACCACTGGACTGCGGCGCCTGGTGCAGTTGGCGCACCGCGCGCGCCAGCCGTGCGGCGCCGACAAACCCACAGCTGGCCTGGAGCCGGTGCAGTTGCCCGTGCAGCGCGCGCGCATCCTGCTGCAGCAGGGCCTGGGCGACCGCGTCACGGACCCCCGGCAGCTCGGCCAAGAACAGCTCGCGCAGCGCGATCAGGTGATGGCGTTGCCCATTCAGCGCGGCCAGGGCGGTGATTTCGTCCCAGTCCTCGCGCTCGGCGTCCGCGCCGGTGCCCAGTGCCGAGGGCGCGCTGCCGGGGCTGTTGACCAGGGCGCGCCGCACCGCCTTGAGCAGCTGCTCGCCACTGAGCGGCTTGACCAAGGTCTCGCTGAAGCCGGCATCGCGCAGCCGCGCGTGGATGCTGGTGTCGCCATCGGCGGTATGCGCCAGCGCTGGGGTGTCCGGGCGTGACAGGCGCAGGGCCTGCAACAGCTCGGTGCCGTTGCCATCGGGCAGGTTGACGTCGATCAGCCACAGGTCGTGCTGGCCGCTGCGAGCCCGATCCATGGCCGTGGCCAACGAATCGGCGGTGTCCACCTCGGCGGGAAGGGCTTCCAGCGCGGCCTTGAAGAAGCCGCGGCTGATGGTGTCGTCCTCGACGAGCAGGAATCGGGGCATGGGATCCCGCGGGGTCATCTGCATTTGTGGCTGCCTCCATGTCAGCTATGCGCCATATTAAACATGCGCACGCGCGCTGCAAGCGGTTACAGGGGTGCTTTTGGCAGTCCGAGCTGCGTATCTGCGACAATACGCACCCTTTTTGCCCGCAGCCTGTTGCCACGTGGCCCGAACCCGCTCCCGCCTCGACCGTACGCCGTTCCAGACCGACATCCTCGACCTCAGCCACGATGGCCGTGGCGTGGCCCGCCGCGAAGGCGAGGGCAGCAAGGTCACCTTCATCACCGGCGCGCTGCCGGGTGAAGTGGTGAGCGCTGAACCGACCGCCCGCAACCGCCATTTCGACGAAGCGCGCACCCTGGACGTGTTGCAGCCCTCGCCGCAGCGGGTGACGCCGCGCTGTCCGCATTTCGGCGTCTGCGCCGGTTGCGTGCTGCAGCATCTGGAGGAGTCGCAGCAGATCGTGGCCAAGCAGCGGGTGCTGATGGACAACCTGACCCGGATCGGCCACGTCACCCCCGGCACGGTGTTGCCGCCGCTGGTCGGTGACAGCTGGGGCTACCGCCGCAAGGGCCGGTTCTCGGTGCGTCGGGTCGAGAAGAAGGACAAGACCCTGGTCGGCTTCCGCGAGCAGGATCCGCGCTTTGTGGCCGACCTGTCGCAGTGCCTGACCGTGATCCCGGAGATCGGCAGCAAGGTCGGGGTGATGGCCGCGTTCATCGAAACCCTCGATGGCAAGCGCGATATCCCGCAGATCGAATTCATCGCCGGCGATGACGCGATCATGTTGACCATCCGCCACATGCAGCCGCTCACCGATGCCGACCGTGCGGCCTGGACCGCCTTCGGGCAGGAACATGGCTTTGCCATTTCGCTACAGCCCGGTGGCGTGGAATCGGTGCACCCGCTGTGGCCGGCGGAGGTGCCGCTGTCGTTCAAGCTGGCGCCGTGGGATGTCGAGCTGGCGTTCCGCCCGCTGGACTTCATCCAGGTCAACGCCAAGCTCAACGTGAAGATGATCGCGCTGGCCCTGGAACTGCTTGACGCGGGCCCGGACGAGCGCGTGCTCGATCTGTTCTGCGGGCTGGGCAACTTCACCCTGCCGCTGGCGCGCACGGTGCGCGAAGTGGTCGGCGTGGAGGGCGAGGCCGGGCTGGTGGCGCGCGCGAAGGAAAATGCGGCGCGCAACGGCCTGGACAACGCGCAGTTCTTTGCCGCCGACCTCACCCAGGACCAGCGGCAGACGCCGTGGATGCGCCAGGGCTTCGACAAGCTGCTGCTGGATCCGCCGCGTTCGGGTGCCATTGAAGTGCTGCAGCAGCTGCCGTTGAAGCAGTTCAAGCGCATCGTCTACGTCAGCTGCCATCCCGGTTCGCTGGCCCGCGATGCCGGCTACCTGGTCAACGAGCAGGGCTTCACACTGGTCAGCGCCGGTGCGATGGACATGTTTCCCCACACCGCGCACGTGGAGAGCATCGCGGTGTTCGAGAAGCGCTGAGCGCTGACCGCAGGCCGGCGACCGGTACGGTCGCCCTCGTCACCGCGGGTGGACGCCTGCTGATGAGTCAACCGTCGTCACCGCGGGTGGACGCATGCCGACCAGGCAACCGACGCACCGCTGGTAGGCGCACGCCGGGACCGGTCCCGGCGGCGGCGCGGATGCCGGCAGGGTCGGACCCGAGTCGACGGGCGGCGCTGCGACCGCGTCCGGGAACGCATGCCCCTGATCGAGGGCAACGGTGGGCTGCATGCGCGGGGATGCCGGGCCTTCGCTGGGAACCTGCCATCGTCGCGCTGAGGCCTGCCATTGGCAGTCGACTGGCGTCGCCCCTGCCGAGGCGATACGCGGTGCGGCGCTGGCGACCTCGCGTCAGCCCCAGCGTCGCCTACCGATCGGCATTGAGAGGAGCGTTCTGCCACTGCCCCTGTGCATCGAACACATACGTCTGCGGCTCGGTGCCGCGCTCGGTGCCATCGCCTGCGGTGACCTCGCAGGTGATCTCCGCCGCGTAGGTGCTGCGCAGCTCGCAGTCCTGAATCGCCCGGACCTGCAGCCGCTTCTGGGAGGCCCGCATCTCCCCGCGCGCCGTGGCATCCGTGATGCTGTCCATGCGCTCGTCGAGTCGTTCGCTGAGCAGCGCACGGGCGCGTTCGCGCGGAGGAACCGGCGCCGGCACATCTGCTTTTTCCAACGCCCAGCCCATGCCCTGCGGAACCAGGCGCAGCATGCGGTAGCGGGTCCTGATGCCGATCTCCATGCCGACCAGGCACTCGTACGCGCCGCTTACGTCAGCGCTGGCGAAACACGGCCCGTGCTCGAACCCGCGCGGGGTGAACATCGCGTGCAGCACCAGATCCTGGGTGGAGGCGGCCGGCTTCTTCTCCGCGTCGATCATCGCCAGGATCGACGCCTCGATCTGCGCGTGGGTCGGCGGCGTGGCAGCCACGGCGCTCAGCGGCAGCAGCGACAGCAACGAGGAGGCGAGCAGGTGGTTCATCGGGCGTCCTTGCAGGGCAGCCAAACAGTATAGAAGCACGCCTCGGCCGCGTCCCCACGATCGCGCATACTGTGCACATGGGCATTGAAATCGAACGCAAATACCTCGTCACCGGCGATGGCTGGCGCGCCGCCGCGCACGCGGTGATCCCGATGGCGCAGGGCTATCTCAACGACACCGCCTCGCTGGAGCGCGGCGCGCAGAAGGCCTCGGTGCGCGTGCGCATCCAGGGTGAGCAGGCCTTCCTCAACATGAAGTCGCGCGAAATCGGGCACACCCGCCAGGAGTTCGACTACCCGATCCCGGTGGCGGATGCGCGCGCGTTGCTGGCGCTGTGCGTGGGCGGGCTGATCGACAAGCGGCGGCACCTGGTGCATCACGGCGGCCTGGTCTGGGAGGTGGACGAGTTCCTCGGGGACAACGCCGGGCTGGTGGTGGCCGAAGTCGAGCTGGAACACGCCGACCAGGCCATCGACCTGCCCGCGTGGGCCGGCACCGAGGTTACCGACCACGTCCGCTACTACAATCTGGCGCTGGCCGCGCACCCGTTCTCGCGCTGGTCGGCTGCTGAACGGGGCTGAGCCCCATCTTGCAATCGCCCCGGGCGGCCCACAGTCTGGTCGGATGAAAATCGATATCTGGTCCGACGTGGTATGCCCCTGGTGCTGGATCGGCAAGCACCGTTTCCAGCAGGGCCTGGCCCTGCTGGGTGACGACGCCCCGCAGGTGGAGGTGCACTGGCATCCGTTCCTGCTCGATCCCGATGCGGGCGTCACCCCGGTGCCGCTGCGGCAGGCCTACGCCGCCAAGTTCGGCAGTGCCGAGCGCACCGAACAGATCCTGTCCCAGACCCAGACCGCCGCGCGCGCCGAGGGCCTGCCGATGGACTTCGACCAGGGCCAGGTGCGGGTGACCACGCTGCCGGCGCACCGCGTGCTGTGGCTGGCCGGGCGTGAAGGCGTGCAGGGCCCGGTGGGCGAGGCGCTGTTCCGTGCCCATTTCGTCGAAGGCCGCAACCTGGCCGACCCGCAGACACTGATCGACGCCGCCGCCGCAGGCGGCATCCAGGCCGAGCGGGTGACCGCGCTGCTGGCCGGCGAGGAGGGGCTTGAGGAGATCCAGGCCCAGCTCACCCAGGCCCAGGCCATGGGCATCCAGTCGGTGCCTACCTTCGTGGTCAATGATCGCTATGCCATCCAGGGCGCCCAGCCGCCGGAGGCCTTCGCGCAGGCACTGCGCGAGATCGCCGCGGCGACGCCCGATGCCGCCGGTCCGGCCGACGGGGCCCACTGCGGCCCGGACGGCTGCGCCTAGGTGAATATGCGGCGACCGGCAGTCGTGGCCTAGCGCGCGCGGGTTCTGCGACAATGCGGCAGTGCGCCATCATGGCGCCCCGTATTGGAGATCGACCATGCTCGTGATCGGCGTTGCCGGGACCGAACTCACTGCCCAGGAGCGCGATTGGCTGCAGCACGACGCCGTGGCCGGCGTCATCCTGTTCAAGCGCAATTTCGCCTCGCGCCAGCAGGTCGCCGAGCTGTCCGCAGCGATCCGCGCCGCCGCACCGCGCCCGCAACTGATCTGCGTGGACCAGGAAGGCGGACGCGTGCAGCGCTTCCGCGAGGGCTACAGCGCGCTGCCGCCGTTGCAGGGTTTCRATGCCCTGTACCGGCAGGACCCGCAGGCCGCCCTGGCGCTGGCCACCCAGCACGCCTGGCTGATGGCCAGCGAAGTACGCGCCAGTGGCGTGGACCTGAGCTTCGCCCCGGTGGTCGACCTGGGCCGCGGCAACCTCGCCATCGGCGACCGCGCCTTCAGCGCCGATCCGCAGGTGGTGGCCGCCTTCACCCGCGCCTACATCGAGGGCATGCACAGCGTCGGCATGGCCGCCACCCTGAAGCACTTCCCCGGCCATGGCACGGTCCGCGAAGACACCCATGTCGATGATGCCTCCGACCCGCGCACGCTGGACGCACTGCGTGCACTGGACCTGGTGCCGTTCGCGGCCGGCATCGACGCCGGCGCCGATGCGGTGATGATGGCCCACGTGGTCTACCCGCAGAWTGCGCCGGAACCGGCCGGCTACTCGCCGCGCTGGATCCAGCAGATCCTGCGCGGGGAGATGGGCTTCCGCGGCGTGGTGTTCTCCGATGACATCGGCATGGCTGCCTCGTTCTCCGCAGGCGGGGTGAAGGCGCGCGTGGACGCACACCTGGATGCCGGCTGCGACGTGGTGCTGGTCTGCCATCCCGAACTGGTCGAAGAATCGCTGCGCGCGGTCCAGCCGCGCACCCTCAACACCGCTGCGCTGATCGGTCTGATCGGTCGCGGCGCGCTGGGCTGGGACGGCCTGCTGGCCGATACCCGCCATGGCACCACCCAATCCCGTTTGCTTGACACCCTTGGAAGAACCGTCTGATGCCCAACCTCACCATTTCCCAGGCCCTGGCCCAGGCCGACCTGCTGGTCGACCGTCCCACCATCGACACGGCCATCGCCGCCATCGCCGACGCCATCGCGCGCGATTACAAGGGCGAAGTGCCGCTCTTCCTGTCGATCATGCACGGCGCGCTGCCGTTCGCCGGCCAGCTTGCGCTGGAACTGGGCGCGCGCGGTCAGGACGTGCAGTTCGATTACCTGCACGCCACCCGTTACCGCGGTGAAACCACCGGCGGCGACCTGGTGTGGAAGCACAAGCCGGCCACCGCGCTGTTCGGCCGTCGCGTGCTGCTGGTCGATGACATCCTCGACGAGGGCTACACCCTGCAGGGCGTGCGTACCTGGTGCCTGGAGCAGGGCGCCACCGACGTGCGCATCGCCGCGCTGACGGTCAAGCAACACGACCGTGCGCTGCCCGACGTCAAGGCCGACTACGCCGGCATCGACCTGCCGGACCGCTACGTGTTCGGGTTCGGCATGGACGTCAACGAAACGCTGCGCTGCGTGCCGGCCATCTATGCGATGAAGGAATGATGGAAGCGATTTCACTCGCCGTCATCGGCGGTACCGGCGTCTACAAACTGGCCCAGCTGGATGATGTCAGCAGCCACCAGGTGGAGACGCGCTACGGCACGCCGTCCGGCCCGATCCGGGTCGGTACGCTGCTCGGCCAGCGCGTGGCCTTCCTGGCCCGCCATGGCGAAGGCCATTCACTGCCGCCGCACAAGATCAACTACCGCGCCAACCTTGCCGCGCTGCAGCAGATCGGTGCCACACGCGTGCTCGCCCTCAACACGGTCGGCGGCATCACCGAACACTGCGGCCCGCGCGTACTGGCCTGCCCGGACCAGCTGATCGACTACACCTGGGGCCGTATCTCCACCCTGAGTGAAGAGCCGGGCAGCGAGGTCCTGCACGTGGACTTTGGGCATCCCTACACGCCGATGCTGCGCAGCAAGGTGTTGGCGGCGGCGAAAGTCACCGGCGTGCGCCTGCACGACGGCGGCTGCTACGGCGCCACCCAGGGACCACGGCTGGAAACCAACGCGGAAATTGCGCGGATGCGGCGTGATGGCTGCGATCTGGTCGGCATGACCGGCATGCCCGAAGCCAGCCTCGCCCGCGAGCTGGGTCTGGACTATGCGTGCCTGGCGATCGTGGCCAACTGGGCCGCCGGCTGTGGCGATGGCGATGAAATCACGATGGCCGAGGTACTGGCCAATGTGGACGCGGCGTCGGCCGGATTGCCGGAACTGATTGGCGAATTGGCACGGGGGTGATTGTCATTGCGGAGCAAGCTTTGCATACTCCGCCAGTGCGCTGGTTGAGCGTACACCACCCATTCATTGAAGAAGGTCTCGCATCACCATGCCGAACGGTACCGTCAAGTGGTTCAACGACGCCAAGGGATTTGGCTTTATTTCGCCGGAGGACGGCAGCGCCGACGTCTTCGCGCACTTCTCCGCGATCAACTCCAAGGGCTTCCGCAGTCTGCAGGAAGGCCAGAAGGTCACCTATGACGTGACCCAGGGCCCGAAGGGCGCCCAAGCCTCGAACATCGTGCCGGCGGCCGAGTAATTCATCGCGCTGCGCATTGAAAACCCCGCTTCGGCGGGGTTTTTTTTAGCTGTCGGCGGACCCACCGCTGCGCGGCAACCGGCATCGCGCGTGATGCCGATCACGAATAAGGACATCCATGTCATCACCACGACGGACCATCGCCATCGTCGGCTACGGCACGGCGGGACAGGCATTGGCGGTAGTGCTTTCACGCGACCATCACGACGTGCACGTCTTCGAGCGCGCAGCCGCACCCGGACCGGTCGGCGCCGGCTTCCTGCTGCAGCCCACGGGACTGGAGGTGCTGTGGCAGATGGACCTGCTGCCGCAGGTGCTGCACCACGGTGCCGCCGTGCGTCGCCTGTATGGCGACACGCCGTGCGGACGTACGGTGATGGAGATGGGCTATGCCACGCTGGACGCGCGCCTGCACGGCGTGGGCATGCAGCGTGGCGCGCTGTTCTCGCTGCTGGCGCAGGCCTGGGAGCATCCGGGCAACCTGCACGCCGACACCGCCATCGTCGACGTCGACACGACGCAGGGACGGCTGCGCGACGCGCGCGGCGTGTGGCACGGGCCCTACGATCTGGTGATCGCCGCCGAT
The DNA here is from genome assembly GCF_056400545.1 of Stenotrophomonas sp. P5_A8. NCBI lineage: Bacteria > Pseudomonadati > Pseudomonadota > Gammaproteobacteria > Lysobacterales > Lysobacteraceae > Stenotrophomonas > Stenotrophomonas sp. P5_A8. The sequence continues at coordinate 11,959 of NZ_JBFULB010000087.1, forward strand.
GGCGCCGGCTCCACGCTGCGCACGCACGTGCAGGGCACCCAACTGGACCGTGAGTACCCGTGGGGCGCGCTGTGGTGCCTGCTGCCGCGTGGCGACTGGGCGCATTACGAGGAACTGCGCCAGCGCTATGTGGCCGCGCGCAAGATGATCGGGCTGCTTCCCGTGGGCACGCGCCCCGGCGATGACGAGCAGCGCCTGAGTTTCTTCTGGAGCCTGCCGCGTGATCAGTTCGCGCAGTGGGAACACGATGGCCTGCAGCGCTGGTTGGACGAGATCGCCACGCTGTGGCCGCAGGCGCATGCGCGCCTGGACGGCGTGCGCGATGGCGCGCAGCTGGCGCGTGCGGGCTACCGTGACGCGGTGATGTCGCGCTGGAGCCGAGACCGGCTGGTGCTGGCCGGTGATGCCGCGCACGCGATGAGCCCGCAGCTGGGGCAGGGCGTGAACATGGCGCTGATGGACGCGTTGGCGCTGCGCGATGCGCTGCGCGCGCACCGCGACCGCGATGCCGCGCTGCAGGCGTACGTGGCGCAGCGCCGCGCGCATGTGGCCATCTATCACTTCTGGAGCCGCTGGCTGACGCCGTTGTTCCAATCCGATCGCGACACGCTGGCGCGTGCGCGTGATGTGTTGTTCAAGCCGATGGGCAACCTGCCGGTCGGTCGTGGTCACATGTTGCGCGTGCTCAGCGGCACCCAGCGTGGGTGGCTGGGCAAGCTGGGCCTGTCGCCCGGTTTCATCGACGCGATGGCTGCACAGGATGCTGCGCGCATCTGCTGATAACCCTTGATAGCGGTGCGCAGCGCGTCGATGAAGGAGCATTTAACATCCATTGACGGTGGACTCACCCCGTGTGTGCGACAAGTGACGGGTAGACGCGGCCTGCGTGCGGCGCCTGCGCCTACGGTCCTTGATGGGCCGATCGCACCCCCGAAGGAGAGTGACATGCTGTTCATGGCCGAAGTCCTGGATGCCGAAATCTGCAAGCTGCGCGGACTGTTGCAGATGCTGCACGAGGATCAGCCTGATGTGATGGACGATGTATTCGAGTTCCACGTCACCAGCCTCATCACCCATGCCGCGCCGGAGCAGCACCAACGCATCCGTACCGCCGCACACGACATGATGGCCGAGATCCTGCGCCAACCGGTGCGGCCCCGGCCCCACAAGGCCGACATCCGATTGATGCCGGACGTGCTCGTTCCCGCAATGTAATCGAGCGTAAGCCACTACCGTGTCGGTGGTGGCTTCAGCGTGCGTGCTATGCCGTGCGCGCCTGACGGGCGGGCAGGGTGATCGCCTCGTCTTCCACGCAGGCCACCAGCTGCTCGCCTGCGGCGAGCACCGGGGCGATACCCGCGGTAAAGCGCGACCACGCCGGCAATACGGTCAAGCGCTCGCGCAGCCAGAACGCGGGCCAGCGTCGCTGCATGCCCGGCAGGCGCGCCAGCGGATGGATGTGACCGCACAGCACATGCAGTGAGGGGTGCGGTTGCGGATCATGGCGCAGCAGGAA
>NZ_JBFULB010000088.1:0-13381 GCF_056400545.1 Stenotrophomonas sp. P5_A8
CTCGGCTACCACCCACTTCGTGGGACGTACCACCGGCGGCATTGCCGGTGGCGTCGGCGCGGGCTTTGTGTACGGGTTGATTGCCGGCTCGGAGACCGGCCCAGGTGCCCTGGTAACCGGCCTGGTGGGCGGCGTGGTCGGTGGGTTCGCAGGGGAGCACTGGGCGCAGCAGGAAGACAAGAAGACCGTCTACACCCAGGTGGACCGCAGTGGCAACGAATGGAGCCGTGACCCGGAAAAGCCCGATAGCCCTTGGGCCCGCACGGTGATTGCGCCCACGCCCGAAGGTGGCTTCCGCGAATCGCGGATGGTCGCCGGCGGGCGGCTGGTGGACGAGCTGAACTACAAATCGGCCAACGATGCCTATTCGCTGGGCCTGGCCAACCTGCCCGCGCCAAGAGATCCATTCCGCATCGATGCCAGTGGGGGACGTACCCCGCCGCCGGAGCCGTTTGAAACCAGCCGGCACTACGTGCGCAACCCGCAGAATGGCGAATGGCATCTCTCCATCCATGAGGTGATTGATGGGCGCATTCCGGTCGACCGCACGGTGGCGGTAAGCCCGGAACAGTCGGTGCAGCTGGAGGTGGACTCACTGCGCATCACTGCCCAGAACGCCGCCAACACGCCCGAAGCACTCACCGCCCGCTACCAGGTAGCGTATGAGCAATACGGCTGGCGCGACTTCGCCAACATTGAACCCATACCGGAGGTGATCACCAACGCCCAGACCCAGCCGCTGCCGTTGATGGCCTCGGACGGCCACCCCTACACGCTGGGCGGCGATGGCCAGTGGACAACCCCCGGCACGCTCTACGGCACCAACACCGCTGAAGGAAACCTGCAGGAAGAGCTGAACCGCACTCGCCAGAGCCAGGAGGCGGGCGTGCAAGACCTCTTCACCATGGCCCAGATTGCCCGCGACAATCCCACCCCCACCGAGTTGGGCCTGCGCGGCCAGGTGATGTCGGGCTACCGGGCCGCCGGCATTGCCCGCACGCCCGAAGAGATTGACGCCGCCGTGGACGCGGTGACCCAGGACCACGCACGCGACATGCTCGAGCGCATGCCGTACTACCTGCAGGTGGAGAAGGATGGTTCGTTGGTTGCCCTGGCCGGCAAGGATGACGAGCCGATGGAGATCAAATCCGTAACCACCCAGGAAGAGATTGCACAGGCACAGGCCCGCCGCGCAGCTGCTCAGCAGGCGCAGCCACCGGCCAACGTGATGCCCACTGTCCCCGGTACGCCTGCGCCCGCACCGAGCGCACCTGTGCCGCACGGCACTGCGCCTGCCACGCAGGACAAGGTTGACGTTGATCGCCGCCACGGCATGGCCCCGCGCCCGGAAGACGCCGGCTTGGTGGAGCAGTTGCGCTCCTCTGTGGTCAGGCTGGATGAAAGGCACAACAAGCCGTGGGACAGCAGCAGTGATCGCCTGCTGGCGAGCGCTTACCGGATTGCGGCCGAAGCCGGGTTCGAGCCCGGCGACAGGGTCGACATGGCGTTGAGTGAAGCGACCGAAACACGCACCGCCGGCAGCACCCTGTTCGTGATGCGTTCCGGGCCAGGTGCGTCGCCGGACCCGGCGGCAAACCGGGCGCATATGCCGACGCAGGAGGCGTTGGCGGCCGCGCCCGAGCAGCAGTATGCGGCGGCCAACCAGAGCCGGGCGTCGCAGCAACAGGATCGTGTGCAGGAAGTGGCGCAAGCGCAGACCCAGGACCAGCAGCAGGAGGAGCAGACGCGGCAAGGGCCGAGAATGGCGTGACGCCGATGTTCGACCAAACCCACCACGGTGTAAGACCCATTTCCATGCGCAATCCGCGCTGCCAGCCATGCCCCAGTCCAGGCGTCCTCAGCGGCCGGCGGACGCTTCCGGCACCTTGCCCGGGAATGCCACCAGCGCGGCCACCTGGCAGTACTCCACCGCGGCCATGAACGTGGTCGGCACGTGGTCCTCGGTCTGCTGCACGGTGCGCATGCTGTCGATCGGTTCCACGATCGCCGGGAAGTCCTTGCTCTGTTCGTCCACGACGCGGTTGAGCCGGTCGATCAGCGGGCTCTTGTAGTCGAAGCCGGGGGCGACGATGCACAGCTGCGTGCCCGGGCGTGCGGCAATCTCACGCATGGCGGTTTCGAACGCGTCGGCGTTCGCGTCGTCGTCGGCCTGGAGTTCCAGATTGGCCGACTCGCCGGTCACCCGGTAATACACGCTGCCGGGCCGAAACAGGAACGTGTAGAGGTGCGCGCCCTCGACCTTGCCGGTCTGCGGCGAGCGCTGCCGCTGGCGTTCGCTGCGCAGCGGGGTGGAACCGCCGTCTGCCAGCAGTTGCCGCGCGGTGATGCCGCAGCCCTGGCCGTCGGTGCCGAAGGAGACTTCGTAGTCGGTGCCCGGCTCGGCGGTGAAGGACAGCGACGGGCCCGGCGCGAAGCGCAGCGCATCGCGCGATTGCCCGGCGCTCGCCGCGACGGGAACGCAGCGGCGGTTGTAGCCCTGGAAGTTGGCCGTGACCGAGATCCGTTGGCCCGGTACCAGCGCCACCTCGCGGTAGAACGGCTTGGCACCGAAGCCGGTGTTCTCGTTCAAGGTGCGCGTGGCGAACGAGGCGGGCATGCCGATGGCCACGTTCTCGTTCTTGCGGGCCATGGAGAACAGCGCGCCCACCGGGGTGATGCTGTGGGCCGACTTGCCTTCCACCCTGACCAGCTCGCCCTTGTCCGAGGTGCCGATGGCGGCGGTATACAGCGACAGGTTCACCAGATTGCTGCCGAACAGGCGGATGCGCGGCGGTTGCTGGAGGTTGGGCGTGGTCACCGCAGGGGTGGGGGCATCCTCGGCCAGGGCCGGGAGTGCGGGCGCCAACCAAAGCGCGAGCAGCGCGAGGCGAGGGGTCATGGGGATCTCCGTGTCGGTCCAGGCGCCTCATGCGCCGTCTGGCAGGGAGTAGCGGCCGTGGGAAAGGGATCTTGAGCGCGGATGGATCTTGCGCCCCTATCCCTAACGCTGTTAGATTCGCCCCCTAACACCGTTAGGCAGGTCCGACAGTGCGTCAACCGATCGCGCGCGAAAACATCGTCGAGGCGGCCTTCCGGATCCTCGACGAGGCCGGCCTGGAGGGCATTACCCTGCGCAAGGTGGCCTGTTCGCTGGGCATCCGCGCGCCTTCGCTGTACTGGCACTTCAAGAGCAAGCAGGCGCTGATCGATGCCATGGCCGACGCCATGATCGGCGACGTCGCCCGTGAGATGCCGGCCGGTCAGCCGTGGCGGGACAGCCTGCTGCAGATCGCGCGCGAGTTCCGGCGGGCGTTCAAGGCGCGGCGCGATGGTGCGCGTGTCTACGCCGGCACTTTCCTGGCCACCGAGAACGTGCTGCGGGTGGGCGAGGCCAGCATCGCCGCCCTGGTCGGCGCCGGTGCGCCGGCGCGCTTTGCCGCGACCACCTCGATGGACCTGGTGTATTACACGATGGGCTTTGTCATCGAAGAACAGTCGTGGCCTGGCGACGGCAGCATGGAGGCGCTGGGCGAGGCGTTCATGGCGCTGGCCGAGCAACGTTTTCCGCATTGCTGGCTTGCCCGTGATGTGTGGAGCGAGGTCGATTTCGACACGCGCTTCGAACAGGGGCTGGGCCTGATGCTGGATGGCATCGCACTGCGCCTGTCCCACGACGCCTGATTCCGTCCTCTCAATTTCCCCGCTGTTCCGACCCGGAAAGCCTCTCGATGCGTGCAACCCACTTCCGACGTTTCTCCCTGATCCTGGTTGCCGCGCTGCTTACCGCGTGCGGCGGCAAGGACGACAAGGCCACCGCCGATGCAACGGCCGCCAGTTCGGCACTGCCGGTATCGCTGGCACCGGCGCAGCAGCAGACCATGGCGCGCACGGTGCTGGTCTCCGGGCCGGTCACCGCCTACGAAGAAATGCAGCTGGGCGTGGAGATCAGCGGCCAGCGCGTGACCGCATTGCCGGTGGACGTGGGCCAGTGGGTCAAGCAGGGGCAGGTGCTGCTGCAGGTGGACCACCGCACCCTGGACAGCGAGCTGGCGCAGGCCGATGCCTCGCTGCGGCAGGCGCAGGCTTCGCAGGAACTGGCGCGCATGAATTACGAGCGCAGCGCCAAGCTCGCCGCGCAGCAGTTGATCAGCGCCAGCAGCCTGGATGAGTTGCGCGCCTCACGCATCAATGCCGAAGCGCAGACCTCCACCGCACGTGCCGCGCGCGACGCGGCCAAACTGCGCCGCGATTTCGCCGACCTGCGCGCACCGGCCGACGGCCTGATTTCCAAGCGCCTGGTGCAGCCGGGTCAGGTGGTATCCGCCGGCACGGAACTGCTGCGCCTGATCCGCGATGGTCGCCTGGAGTGGCGCGCGGAGCTGCCGGAAAACCAGCTGGCCGATGTGGCCGTTGGCAACACCGTCGAGCTGCAGTACGCAGGCCAGGTGGTCAGCGGTCGCATCCGGGCGGTGACGCCGGGTGTTGATGGGCAGACCCGTACCGGCACCATCTACGCCGACCTGCCCGCGCCCGGCCCGCTCAAGCAGGGCATCTTCGTGGACGGTCGCATCGTCACCGGCGACGGCCCGGTGCTGACCATTCCGACGGCGGCGATCGTGCAGCGCGACGGCCACAACTACGTGTTCACCGTGAACGACAAACAGCAGGCGACGCGCCACCGCGTCGGCACCGGCCAGGCCGTGCAGGGMCGCACCGCGATCCTGGACGGGCTCAAGGCCGGCGACCAGGTCGTGGTGGACGGCGCCGGCTTCCTCGGTGAGGGCGACCGCGTGCGCGTGGTGACCGCGACCAAGGCAGCCGCGCGATGAACATCTCTGCCTGGGCGATCAAACGCCCGCTCCCTGCGCTGCTGATCTTCTTCGTGCTGTGCGTGGCCGGCCTGTGGGGTTTCCATCAGCTGCCGGTGGCGCGCTTCCCCGACATCGCCTTCCCGATGACCACCGTGACCGTCACCCAGCCGGGGGCATCGCCGAGCCAGCTGGAGGCCGAGGTCACCCGCAAGGTCGAGGACTCGGTGGCGACGGTCAACAACGTCAAGCGCGTGATGTCCTCGGTCACCGAAGGCGTCAGCACCACCACCATCGAGTTCCAGCTCGAGGCCGACCTGGCCACCGCGCTGGACGACACGCGCGATGCAGTCACCCGCATCCGCACCGATCTGCCGCAGGACATCCAGGAGCCGGTGATCTCCAAGGTCGATATCGGCGGTTCGCYGATGACCTACGCGCTGGTCGCTCCGCACATGACCACCGATGAGGCCAGCTGGTTCGTCGACCGCGACATTTCGCGCGCCATGTATGGCGTACCCGGGGTTGCGCGGGTCACCCGCGTCGGCGGCGTGCAGCGCCAGGTGCGGGTGGACCTGGACCCCAACGCGCTGATCGCCATGGGCATCACCGCCGGCGACGTGTCCCAGCAGCTGGCCCGCATCCAGGTCGAGCGTGCCGGTGGCAAGACCGAGGTCGAGGGCGCGCAGCAGACCATCCGCACGCTGGGCACCGTCGGTGACGCGCAGGCGCTGCGCGACTACTCCATCGCGCTGCCGGACGGGCGTGCGGTACGGCTGTCCACGCTGGCCACCGTGACCGACGCCGCCGCCGATCCGACCGAGGCCGCGCTGCTGGACGGCAAGGGCGTGGTGGCGTTCTCGATGTCGCGCACGCGCGGCTCCAGCGAGGTCAAGGTGGAAGCCGGTGTGCATGACGCACTGGACAAGATCAAGGCCGAGCACCCCGGTATCGACTTCCGCCTGGTCACCACCGCCATCGATGAGACCCACCGCTCCTACGATTCGTCGATGACCATGCTCTGGGAGGGCGCGCTGCTGGCACTGCTGGTGGTGTGGTTGTTCCTGCGCGACTGGCGCGCGACCTGGGTGTCCGCGCTGGCGCTGCCGCTGTCGATCATCCCGACCTTCGCGGTGATGTACTTCTTCGGCTTCACCCTCAACATCATCACGCTGCTGGCGCTGTCGGTGGTGGTCGGCATCCTGGTGGACGATGCGATCGTGGAGATCGAGAACATCGTGCGCCACCTGCGCATGGGCAAGCCACCGCTGGAGGCCGCGCGCGAAGCGGCCGGCGAGATCGGCAACGCGGTGATCGCCACCTCGCTGACGCTGGCGGCGGTGTTCGTGCCGGTGGCGTTCATGCCCGGCATCGCCGGCAAGTTCTTCCGCGAGTTCGGCTGGACCGCGGCCACCGCAGTGTTGTTCTCGCTGCTGGTCGCCCGCCTGCTCACGCCGATGATGGCCGCCTACCTGCTCAAGCCGCATGGCGAGGAAAAGCCGGAATCCCGGCTGATGACCTGGTACCTGGGCTGGGTGGACGCCGCGCTGCACCATCGTGGCCGCACGCTGTGGGTGGCCACCGGTCTGTTCGTGGCCTCGCTGGCGCTGGTGCCGTTCATCCCGGCCACCTTCATCCCGCAGTCCGACCTGGGACGCAGCAACCTCAACCTCGAGCTGCCGCCGGGCACGCGCCTGCAGGAGACCGTGGCCGTGGCCGAGCACGCACGCGCACTGCTCAAGGACATTCCCGAACTCAAGCAGGTCTACACCGCCGTCGGCAGCGTGCTCGACCTGGGCGACCCCGGCGCGACCGGTGTCGGTGAACCGCGCAAGGCCACGCTGGTGCTCGACTGGGGCACCACCGATACGCGGGAGCGCGACCAGCGCGTGCTCGAACGCGAGGCACGCAAGCGCCTGGCCGACCTGCCCGGCGTGCGCGTGAGCTACGTCAGTTCCGAGCCGGGCAACCTGCTGCAGCTGGTGCTCTCCGGTGACGACCCGCAACGCCTGCAGGACGCCTCCACCGCGCTGGAGCGCGATCTGCGCGGCATCCAGGGCCTGGGTAGCGTCACCTCGACGGCGTCGCTGCTGCGCCCGGAAATCCAGATCGTGCCCAATGCCGCGCGCGCTGCCGACTTGGGCGTGGCCACGGCCGACATCGCCGAAGCGGCGCGCATCGCCACCGCCGGCGATTACGAGCAGCGCCTGGCCAAGCTCAACCTGCCCGATCGCCAGGTGCCGATCCGGGTCGGCTTCGCCGAAGCCACGCTGGCCAACCCGGGCCTGATCAGCCAGCTGCGCGTGCCCGGCCGCTACGGCCCGGTGCCGCTGGCGGCCGTGGCCGACATCCGGCAGGGCAGTGGTCCCTCGCAGATCTCGCGCTACCAGCGCCAGCGCAACGTCACCCTTACCGCCGAACTCAACGGTCGCCCGTTGGGCGATGTGATGACCGAAGTACAGGCACTGCCGAGCGTCAAGCAGCTGCCGCCGGGCGTGACCTTCCTCAACACCGGCGATGCCGAAGTCTTCGTCGAACTGTTCATCGGTTTCATGCTGGCGATGGCGGCCGGGTTGATCTGCATCTACATGGTGCTGTTGCTGCTGTTCAACCACGCGCTGATGCCGATCACCATCCTCGCCGCGGTGCCGCTGTGTGCCGGTGGTGCATTCGGCGCGTTGCTGATCACCCAGAACATGCTCTCGCTGCCGGCGCTCATCGGCCTGTTGATGCTGATCGGCATCGCCACCAAGAACTCCATCCTGCTGGTGGATTACGCGGTGATGGCCGAGGACGAACACGGCATGAGCCAGCACGATGCGCTGATCGATGCCTGCCGCAAACGCGCGCAGYCGATCATCATGACCACCCTGGCGATGGGCGCGGGCATGATGCCGATCGCGTTGGGGTTTGCCGGCGACTCCAGCTTCCGTGCACCGATGGCCATTGCGGTGATCGGTGGCCTGATCACCTCCACGCTGCTCAGCCTGATCGTGATTCCGGCGGCCTTCACCGTGGTGGATGACCTGGGCAACTGGCTGTCGCGCAAGTTCCATCGTCGCCCGGCGCATCCGGTGGCGTGAGGCGAGCGACAGGCACGGCCTGTGGCGCGCCGCTCGCTTACCCGCGCAGTGCCTCGACCACCAGTGCGAATGCAGGGGAGTGCTGGCGACGGCTCGGGTAGTAGAGATGGTAGCCGGGGAACGGCGGACACCAGTCGGCAAGCACGCGCTRCAGCCGACCGTCCTGCAGGTGCGGCGCGAATTCCTCCTCCGGCAGGAACGCGATGCCCAGCCCGTCCAGCGCGGCCAGCACCATGTGCGGGGAGGAGTTGAAGGTCAGCTGGCCGTCCACGCGCACCTTGATCTCGCGGCCACGCCGCTCGAACTCCCACGCGTACAGCCCGCCCAACGTGGGTAGGCGCATGTTGATGCAGCGATGTCGGGTGAGGTCCGAAGGCGCCTTGGGCACACCGTGCTGTTCGAAGTACGCCGGGGTGGCCACCGCCGCCATGCGGATGGCCGGACCGATCGGCACGGCGATCATGTCCTTGTCGATGTTCTCGCCCAGCCGGATGCCGGCATCGAAGCGGTCGGCCACGATATCGCGCAGTGCATAACTGACATCGAACTCGATGCGCACGTCCGGGTAGGTGTGCATCAGCGGCATCAGCCGTGGCAGCAGCAGGGTGCGCAGCGGATGGTCGCCGCTGGTCAGGCGCACGCGTCCGGCTGGCTTGTCGCGCAGTTCGGTCAACGCATCCAGCTCCGATTCGATCTCATCGAAGCGATGACCAATCGCGGCCAGCAGCCGCTCGCCGGCCACGGTGACCGACACGCTGCGCGTGGTCCGGGTCAGCAGCCGGATCTGCAGGCGCTCTTCGAGCAGCTTGATTGCCTGGCTGAGCGCGGACTGGCTCACCCCCAGTACCCCGGCGGCACGGGTGAAGCTGCCTTCGCGCGCGACAGTGATGAAGGCGAGCAGGTCGTTGAGGGTGCGTCTGGCCATGCCGCAGTGTGCCACGGCGATTGATAAGCCTGGGTAATAGACCCATCCGTGATTGGACGTCTTATCGGGAGGAAGCCTGCCCCCGACAATGCCCCACCGAGATCGCCGATCCGCGGAGTTCCCCGATGAAGAAGATTCTGCTGCTGGCCGCGTTGCTGGCCAGCCCGCCGCTTGCCACTGGAGCCGACATGTCCCACGGAGCCGACAACTTCTATACCAGCGCGGCCGTGGCCGTGCAGAAGGTCACGTTCAACAACCAGTACGGGATGCGCGTAACCGGCAGCCTGTTCCTGCCGCGCGGGATGGACCGCACCACGCCGCATGCTGCGCTCGTGGTCGGTCACCCGATGGGCGCGGTAAAGGAGCAGTCCTCGACGCTGTATGCCACCAAGCTGGCCGAGCAGGGCTTTGTCACCCTGGCCATCGACCTGTCGTTCTGGGGCGAAAGCGGCGGTGAGCCGCGCAATGCGGTTTCACCGGACATCTACGCCGAAGACTTCAGCGCGGCAGTGGATTACCTGCGCAGCCAGTCCTTCGTCGACAGGGACCGGATCGGCGCGCTCGGCATCTGTGGCAGTGGCAGCTTCGTGATCAGTGCCGCCAAGATCGACCCGCGCATCCGCGCCGTGGCGACGGTGAGCATGTATGACATGGGCGCGGCCAACCGCGATGGCTTGGGCCACGCGGTCACGCTGCAGCAGCGGCGCGCGGTGATCGCCGCGGCAGCCGAGCAGCGCGACGTGGAGTTCGCCGGCGGCCCGACCCGCTACACCAGTGGCTCGGTCCACCACATTGATGCAACGTCCTCGCCCATCGAGCGTGAGTTCTTCGACTTTTATCGCACCCCTCGCGGTGAGTTCACGCCGGCGGGAACGACCCCGCAGCTCACCACCCACCCGACGTTGACCAGCAACGTGAAGTTCATGAACTTCTACCCGTTCAACGACATCGAGACCATCTCGCCGCGGCCGATGCTGTTCATCGCCGGCAGCCAGGCGCATTCGCGCGAGTTCAGTGAAGCGGCCTACGAACTTGCCGGCCAGCCCAAGGAGTTGCTCATCGTTCCCGATGCGGGCCACGTCGATCTGTACGATCGGGTCGAACGGATTCCGTTCGCTCGTTTGACGGCGTTCTTCCGGACCAACCTGCAGTGAGTGGCCCTGCATCCAGTCACACGGCAGCGGTCGCCCCCGTCGTCGCGGCGGCGACCGCGCGGCAGTGGGGGGCGGTGTTCGCGTTGTCGCTGGCCGCCTTCGCACTGGTGGCCTCGGAGTTCATGCCGGTCAGCCTGCTCACCTCCATCGCAAGCGATCTGCATGTCAGTGACGGCCAGGCAGGTCGGGCCATCGGCGTGTCCGGTGCGTTCGCCCTGGTCACCAGCCTGCTGGTGTCGCCGTTGGCCGGTCGACTGGACCGCAAATGGCTGCTGCTGGGCCTGACGTTGGCGATGATGCTGTCGGCCACGCTGGCTGCCCTGGCGCCCACCTACCCGATATTCATGCTGGGCCGCGCGCTGGTCGGCGTGGCCATCGGTGGGTTCTGGGCGATGTCGGCGGCCACCGCGATGCGCCTGGTGCCGGCCCACCAGGTGCCGCGTGCACTGGCCATCGTCAATGGCGGCAATGCGCTGGCAACGGTGATCGCCGCGCCGTTGGGCAGCTGGATCGGGGCGATGGTTGGCTGGCGCGGGGCGTTCCTGGCGCTGGTGCCGGTGGCGCTGATCGCGCTGGTGTGGAAGTTCCTCGCACTGCCTTCCATGCGTGCCGATGGGCATCGCGCGTCGTGGAATGTGTTCGTGCTGCTCAAGCGCCCGCCGGTGGCCTGGGGCATGCTCGCGGCCAGTCTGTTCTTCATGGGCCAGTTCTCGCTGTTCACCTACCTGCGGCCCTACCTGGAAACCCAGACCGGCGTGCCGGTGGGAACGCTGTCGTTGCTGCTGCTGCTGATGGGGGCAGCCGGCCTGGTCGGTACCTTCATGATCGAGCCGTTCGCGCGGCGTCGCCTGCAGGTGACGCTGATCGCGCTGCCACTGTTGATGGCCGTGCTCGCCGGGGTCCTGGCCGGCCCCGGCCGCGGCCTCGCCCCGACCGCCGCGTTGCTTGCCCTGTGGGGACTGCTTGGCACCGCCGCGCCGGTGGCCTGGTGGACCTGGCTGGCGCGCACGCTCCCCGAGGACGGCGAGGCGGCCGGCGGGCTGATGGTGGCGGTCGTGCAACTGGCGATTGCCGTCGGTGCCACCGTCGGCGGGCTTCTGTTCGACCAGGCCGGCCACCGTCCGACCTTCCTGGCCAGCGCAGCCCTGCTACTGGCGTCGATGGCTGCCGCGTGCCTGGCGGCGGTCGCTGCACGAGGCAGCGTCGCGCAGCACTGACCCGATCAGGCAGCCGATCGGGTCTGGTCGCCCGCCGCCGTCCATGCCCGCAGCCCCATCACCGCCAACCCGACGAACACCAGGTAAAGCCCGGCGGTCACGTCCAGCGATTTGACCAGGTACATGCCGACGTAGACGACGTCCACGAAAATCCACAGCCACCACGTGGCGATGTGCCGGCGCGCCTGCCACCACTGCGCCACCAGGCTGAGCGCGGCGAGCATCGCATCCAGCCAGGGCAGCGCGGCACCGGTCCAGGTGTGCATCACCGCACCGAGCGCGATGCCGAACACCACGCCGATGCCCAGATCGCGCAGCAGCTGCGCGCGTGCCAGCGGCGCAATCACGATCGCGCCGTCCTCCTGTGCGTGCCGGCGCCAGCTGAGCCAGCCGTACAGCAGGAACCCACCGAACACGACCTGCAGCAGCGTATCCGAGTAGAGTTTCGCCTCGGCGAAGACCACGCCATACAGTGCCACCGCCACCAGCCCGACCGGCCATGCCAGCATCCGCCGGCGTGCCATCAGCCACACGCCGAGCAGGCTGGCAACGACCGCCGACCACTCCAGGATCGCCGCGGCGTTCATAGCCCGAACGTCACCGACAGGCGCGCCTGGCGCGGCGCACCGGCGAACAGGTAGTAATCACCGGCACTGCTGCCCGTATCGCGCCAGTAGAAGCGGTCGAACACGTTGTCCACCGACAGGTTCCAGGTCACCGGGTGCGCGCGCAGGTCATGTTTGAAGCGCAGGCCGAGGTCGACCACGTGGTAGCCCGGTGCGCGCACATCGCCATCGACCGTAGCCACGTTGGACGACGCATAACGCCAGCCGCCGGTGACCGACAGCCCATTGGCGAAAGGCAACGCGTAATCGGCATGCACGCTGGCGCGCACCTTGGGCACGTTGACCAACGGATGGCCTTCGTAGAACGCGGTGCCGGTATCGCGCGCGCGCGCCTGCAGCGCGCTGACGCTGGCAGTGAGCACGAGCCCTTCGGCGACGCGACCGTTGGCCGTCAACTCCAGCCCGGTGTGGGTCTGCTGGCCCTCGGCGACGAAGGTGTAGCCGGCATCGCTGCCGTCGGGCCTGGCGTACTGGAACGGCTGCGAGGTACGGAACACCGCTGCGCCCAGGGTCAGCGCATCGGTGGCGGCGTACTTGACGCCCACCTCGGTCTGGCGCGACAGCACCGGCGCCAGGTACGCACCGTCGTTGGAGGTCCAGAACGGCGCCTCCTGGCCGAGCGCAATGCCGCGCACGTAGCTGGCGTAGACGTTCACCGCATCGGTGGCCTTCCACACCAGTGCGGTCTGCGGCAGGAAACGCGACAGCGTGCTGTGGCGCTCGGGATTGCCGCGCTTGTCGAAGGCGCGCTCGTCCAGGCGCACGAAGCGACCGCCGGCCAGCCACTGCCAGTCATTGCCCACCTGCATCCGGTCGAGCACGAACACGGCGGTCTGCGCGCTGTCCAGGCGGCGGACCGACGGGCCGGGCTGCAGCGGCGACGGTGCGAACACCGGCACGCGCGTGTCATTGATGTTGGCGGTGCCGACGTACTCGTTGACGTTGCGGCGCTTGTCCACCGTGCGTTCGAAACGATCCACGCCGAGGGTGAGGTCGTGGCCCACGCGCCCGGTGTCGAAGCTGCCGCGCAGCTCGGCGCGCCCCTCGAGGTTGCGACGGGTGTCGTCAGGGCTGCGGTAATCGTAGATGTCGTAGTCGCCATTGGGGGCGAAGTAGTTGCCCGGCACACTGCCGTCGGCACATTGCGCGGCGTAATAGCAGCCGTAGGCGAAGGCCACGTTGTCATCGATCACCGAACGGCTGTAGCTGGCCGACACGCGTGTCTGCCACTGCGCGTTGATCTGGAAGGTATGCAGGGCAGTAAGGTTCGTGCTGTCGATGCCGACCGGCTGCTGCCACGGCTGGTAGCCGAGCATGCGGGTGCGGTCCACGCTGCGGGGCAGCGTGGTTGCGCCGAGTAGCTGGTAACCGGAGGCCGAGCGCTGCGCGCTGGTCTGGTAGCTGGCATCCACCTCGAGCCTGCTGCGGTCGCTGATCAGCCAGTCGGTGGCCAGCGCATAGAAGTTGYGGCGGCCGTCGGCATGGTCGATGTACGACGTGCTGTCATCCCACGCCGCGTTCAGGCGCACGCCGAAGCGCGGCGTCAGCCAATGGCCGACATCCACCGC